>CAMFIY010000032.1 GCA_945952575.1 uncultured Leucobacter sp. | reverse complement strand
CCTCGTCTTCCGGATCCGCGGGCCGCGTGATGGTGACGACCCCGAGATCTATCGCGCGGTTCCGGCCTGCGAACGCCGCGCGCACCGGATCGTCGAGATCGCCGAGGGGGATCCCGAGGTTGCGGGCCAGCAGGTTCCCGGTGCCCTGCGGGATCACGGCGAGCGGGATCCCGGTGCCGCGCAGCGCTTCGGCGGCCGCGCGGACGGTGCCGTCGCCGCCGGATGCCAGCACCAGGCTCGCCCCGGCGTCGATCGCCCGCTTCGTGGCGGCGACACCGGCGTCATCCGCGTCCGTCTCGTACCAGCGCGTGGCCGCCCAGCCGGATCCGCTCGCGTGCCGCTGCACCGCGGCGCGCAACTCCGCGAGATCCGTCTTGTGCGGCTGGTAGACCACGGCGGCTCGCGGCTGCGGGCTCGCTTCGCTCTTCGGCATGCCTCCACGTTACCCCGGCCTGCTGCGCCACGGCCCGGCGTCGCGAGGCGGCCCCTCGCTAGACTGGTCGGGTGATCGATCCCACCTTGCTCCGCACCGACCCAGACGCCGTCAAGCGCTCGCAGCGAGCCAGGGGGAACGACGAGTCGAGCGTCGACGCCGCAGTCGCGGCCGACGAGACGCGCCGCGCCGCGCTCGGCGAGTTTGAGTCCCTGCGCGCCGAGCAGAACGAGTTCGGCAAGCAGGTCAAGGCGGCGCCCAAGGAGGAGAAGCCGGCGCTGATCGCCCGGGCGCAGGAGCTCGCGGCGCAGGTCAAGGCGGCCGAGGCCCGTGCGAAGGCGGCCGACGAGGAGTTCGCGGCGGCGGCGATGCGCATCGAGAACCTCATCATCGAGGGCGTCCCGGTCGGCGGCGAGGAGAACTTCGTCACGCTGCGCACGCACGGCGAGATCCCGAGCTTCGATTTCGAGGCGCGGGATCACCTGGAGCTCGGCGAGATGCTCGGCGCGATCGACATGCAGCGCGGCGCGAAGGTCTCGGGTGCGCGCTTCTACTTCCTCCGCGGGGTCGGTGCGCGGCTCGAGATCGCGCTGATGAGCATGGCGCTGGATCGGGCGCTCGGCAACGGATTCGTGCCGCTCATCACGCCGACGCTCGTGAAGCCCGAGATCATGCAGGGCACCGGGTTCCTCGGCGAGCACGCCGACGAGGTGTACCACCTGAAGGATCAGGACCTGTTCCTCACCGGGACGAGCGAGGTGGCGCTCGCGGGCTACCACGCCGACGAGATCCTGGATCTCGGCGACGGCCCGCTGCGCTACGCCGGCTGGTCGACCTGCTATCGCAGCGAGGCGGGTTCGCACGGCAAGGACACCCGCGGGATCCTGCGCGTGCATCAGTTCAACAAGCTCGAGATGTTCGTGTACGCGGATCCGGCCGATGCCGAGGCCGAGCACGACCGCCTGGTCGCCTGGCAGGAGGAGATGCTGCAGGCGCTCGGTCTCAGTTATCGCGTTATCGACGTGGCGGCCGGGGATCTCGGCTCGAGCGCGGCCCGCAAGTTCGATATCGAGGCGTGGATCCCGACTCAGGGCGCCTATCGCGAGCTCACCTCGACGAGCAACTGCACCACGTATCAGGCGCGCCGCCTCTCGACCAGGTTCCGCGGAGAGACCGGCAAGACGGCACCGGTCGCGACGCTGAACGGCACGCTCGCGACGACGCGGTGGATCGTGGCGATCCTCGAGACGCACCAGCAGGCGGACGGCAGCGTGACGGTGCCCGAGGCGCTGCGGCCGTATCTTGGCGGACTCGAGGCCTTCACCCCGGTGGAGGCGTGATCCATGGGTGATACGGGGAGGCCCGCGCTGATCGCGGACGAGGATCGTCACCTGATCGCCCTCGATCTCGACGGCACGGTGTTGCACCACGACGGCAGCGTCGACGACGAGGTCGCCGGGGCGATCCGCGCGCTCGATGCGGCGGGGCACGAGGTGGTGATCGCGACCGGGCGCTCGGTCGACGCCACGCTGCCCGTGGTCGAGCAGCTGCGGATCCGTCCGCGCTGGGTCGTCGCGTGCAACGGCGCCGTCACCCTGCATCGGGATCCGCTCGCGGATCGCGGCTACCGGCATCAGTACGTCGAGACCTTCGATCCGAGCGAGGCGCTGCGCAAGATCCGCTCGCGCCTCGCGTCCGTGCGCTTCGGGGTCGAGACGGCTGACGGCGAGTTCCTGTTCACCGAGAACATCCCCGGAGCCACCCTGCCGGGGCGGCGGCGCGAGGTGGCGTTCGATCAGCTGATCGGCGTGCAGGCCACGCGCATGGTCGTGGTCTCGCCCGATCACGTGCTCGAGGATTTCCTCGCGGTCCTGGATCGGATCGGCCTCACCCGCGTCTCGTACTCCATCGGCTATACGGCCTGGCTGGACATCGCACCCGAGGGGGTGTCGAAGGAGAGCGCGCTCGAGGTGGTCCGGCAGCAGCTGGGGATCGATCTCGGGCAGGTGTTCGCCGCCGGTGACGGTCACAACGATGTGCAGATGCTGCGCTGGGCCGGGCGGCGGGGCGTTTCCGTGGCGATGGGCCAGGCGGATGCCGACGTGCAGGCCATGGCGACGCGGGTGACCGGCAGCATCGAGGAGGCCGGGCTGGCGGCGGCGTTGCGGGATCGCTTCCCGGCGCTGCTCGGCTGAGCGGCCCCGGTGTAGTCCCTCGCTCCGGCGGACTCCTGCCGTCGGGCCTGTCGGAGCCTCCGAGCGATCTCGCCCCGAGACCGTGCCCTAAGCTTGCTGGCGGAGGGTTGTCCGAGCGGCCGAAGGAACTTGTCTTGAAAACAAGCAGGCGGTAACCCCGTCTCAGGGGTTCAAATCCCCTACCCTCCGCGGGAGATGCCCGGTTGGAACCAGTTTCCGGCCGGGCATCCATCATTTTCCGGAGAACTCTTTTCGCGCTCAGAGAGCCTCGCTCGATCAGCTCATTCTTGACATCGTTTCGTGCGTTCGGCGTGTATCTTGTTGATGTTATTTACTTCACTTTGGTAAAGTATTTTCAATCGGCTAGTAATTGTGGCAAGGGGTGTCCGATGCGAAGAAGCACGACGAATGCGGTGGAAGAATCCGTCGTCCTTGTCTCCGAGCAGGGAAGAATACTGGGCACAGAGGCGAAGTCTCTCGTGCACGGTCGTTCGACCAAGCTGCACCTGGCCTTCTCGTGCTATCTGATCGACGACCTGGGTCGGGTTCTGGTCACCCGTCGCGCACTGTCGAAGCAGACCTGGCCGGGCGTCTGGAGCAACAGTTTCTGCGGCCATCCCGGCCCGGGGGAACAGTGCCACGAAGCGTTGACGCGGCGGGCGCGGCAGGAACTGGGCGTCGAGGTCGGCGACATTCGGAACCCGCTGCCGCACTTCCGGTATCGCGCCGTCGATGCGAACGGCATCGTCGAGAACGAACTGTGCCCCGTGTTCACCGCTCGCGTGCGCGGCGAGTTGCATCCCGATCCCGACGAGGTCATGGAATGGGAATGGGTGTCGCTGCAGCCGCTCTCGGCGTCGCTCAACGGGACGCCGTTCATATTCAGCCCCTGGATGCGCCTGCAGTTGCCCGAACTGCTGGAGCGCGGGGTTTTCGGAGCACAGGCCTGTGGGTGACACGATCACTGCGCGTCCCGCCCGCGTATGGCAACGAGAGGATATCGAGGCGGAGATTCGGACGCTGATCGACGGACGGTCGGCCCGCGCACTGCTGCGCGGAGAAGCCTTCGCGCGCCTGTGGGCGACGGCCGCGGAGTGCGTCATCGGGGGCAAACTCGTGCGACCGAGGCTGCTTCTCGCGGTCTATGAAGCCTTTCTTGACGATCGCGCCCTCGGCCCGACGCCGGCTTCGTGCGAGGCGGCGGTGCGGGTGGCCGCCGCGATCGAGCTGCTGCACTTCTCGTTCCTGCTGCACGACGACGTGATCGACGAGGATCTCACTCGGCGAGGGGCGCCCAATCTGGTCGGCCGGTTGCTCACCGGTCATGGGTCAAACGGCATCGTTCCCGTGACGGCTGCGGGGAATCGGCTCACCAGAACCGAGCGCACAGATCCCGCGCGGCTGCACTGGGCCCGGAGCAGCGGGATGCTGATCGGTGATCTCATGCTCGCCGACGCCCATCAGGCCTTCGCCAGGGTGTCGCTGCCGCAGCAAAGTCGCCTGAGGCTGCTCGACCTCCTGGATCACGTGATCACCGATTCGGTGGCGGGGGAGTACTGGGACGTCGGGCTCGCCGACGGTGTGCTTCAGACCGATCTCGACGGCGTACTCGAGATGACGCGCATGAAGACCGCCAGCTATTCGTTCGAGCTCCCACTGCGCGCCGCCGCGATTCTGGTCGGTGCCGACCCTTCTGCGGAGGATGACCTCGGAGTCGTCGGGCGTGAGCTGGGCATCGCGTTTCAGCTGCAGGACGACCTGCTCTCGGCCTTCGGGCACAGCGCCGAGCACGGGAAGGATCCTTACTCGGACTTCAGAGAGGGCAAGGAGACTGCGCTTATCGCCTTCGCACGATCGACGGACGTATGGCCTCGTATCGCAGAGGTACTCGGATCACCGGAGTTCTCCGAGTCCGACGGCCTGCGTGTGCGCGGCATGCTCACGCGCTGCGGAGCGGAGCGCTTCGTGCGGTCCGTGGTGCAGGAACGCATGACGCGGGCCACCCGAATGCTGAACGGCGCGAACAGCGGCATCCCAGAGCCGGTTGCGCACTCCATCCTGACTCTGGCCGACGCATTGCGAGAGAGACGGGTATGAGCGCGCGATCGCTGCGGGAGAGCCCGCTCGAGCTGTACTCGTCGGCGGCGCAGGATGCGTCCGATCGGATCATCCGGGTCTATTCGACCTCGTTCGGGCTCGCGACACGCCTGCTGGGAACGCGTCACCGCGCGCATGTCCGAAACATCTACGCACTCGTGCGAATCGCCGACGAGCTCGTCGACGGCGTCACCGCGGAGGCCGGGCTTGCCGCGGCCGAGCGTCGAGCGGAGCTCGACGAGCTCGAAGCAGAGACGGAGCGCGCCGTCGACCGTGGCTACAGCAGCAACCCGGTGGTCCACGCGTTCGCACGCACGGCTAGGGAATCGGGCATTGACGTCGAGTTGACCAGGCCGTTCTTCGCTTCGATGCGCACGGACCTGCGGGGCTGGGCCGACGAGGAACAGTCTGGCGCTACCGGAACCGGGAAGGCGACGCCGATAGGCTTCGACGAGGCGATGCACGCCGAATACGTGTACGGCTCGGCTGAGGTGGTGGGTCTGATGTGCCTGCGGGTCTTCCTGCGGGATGAGCGGCCGAGCTCGGCGCGTCGAGACCGGCTCGAGAGAGGCGCCAGAAGTCTGGGCGCTGCGTTCCAGAACGTCAACTTTCTGCGGGATCTCGCCGACGACACGGATCGGCTGGCGCGCAGCTATCTGAGCCCCGATATGGTCATGTCGCCGGATCTGCAGCGCAGGTGGATCGCGACCATCCGGGAACAACTCGCCGACGCATCCGGCACGCTCCCGCTGCTGCCGCGCGACGCGCGCCTGGCCGTGGGCTGCGCGCTACGGCTCTTCGCGCGGTTGACAGATCGGCTCGCCGCCGCCTCGCTCGACGAATTGCGGCAGCGTCGCGTGCGGATCGGCTGGGCGGCCAAGACGCGAGTCGTGCTGCTGGCCTCGATGGACCTGTGGAAACCGAATACCCCATGACGCGCACGGTGATCATCGGCGGGGGCATCTCGGGGCTGGCCACGGCGACCCTGCTCGCGAGAGAGGGCCACGAGGTCCGCTTGCTGGAGAAGAACGCCCGGGTCGGCGGCCGTGCCGGCGAGGTGGAGCGGGACGGATTCAGATTCGAGACCGGGCCGTCCTGGTACCTCATGCCGCGCGTCTTCGAGCACTTCTTCGAGCTCGTGGGCACCACCGCCGAGGAGCAGTTCGACCTGCGCCTACTCGACCCCGGTTACCGCGTCTTCGCCGAGCCGAGTGCTGCGGAAGCCTCGGAACCGCTCGCGATGCCCCAAGGAGCACACCAGGTCGAGCAGCTCTTCGAACGCCTGGAACCGGGCAGCGGGCCGGCGCTCCGCGCATACTTGGACTCGGCGCGGCACGCGGCGGACATGGCTGAGGCCTACTTCCTCTACAACCCCTACACCAGCCTGAGTTCGCTTGCGGCGCCGCAGGTGCTGCGAGCGCTGCCGAGGCTCACGCGGTTGCTCGGCATGTCCCTCCAGCGCTTCGTCGCAAAGCGATTCGCCCACCCCGTGTTGCGTCAGGTGCTCGGATACCCGGCGGTGTTCCTCGGGACCGATCCGCGTCGCGCCCCGGCGATGTACCACCTGATGAGTGCGCTCGACCTCGACGACGGCGTGCGCTACCCGATGGGGGGATTCCGTCGTATCGTCGATAGCCTGGAGAGGCTTGCACAGGCCGCCGGCGTGGAGATCGTCACCGGCGCCCGCGTCACCGAGATCCTCACCCGCAGAGCTGGCCGACGCCGGAAGGTCAGCGGCGTCCGCTGGACGGACGATGCCGGCGCCGTGCACGTCGAACGCGCCCCTCTCGTCGTGTCGGCTGCCGACCTGCACCACACGGAGACCGTACTGCTGCCGCCCGCGGCGCGCAGCTATCCCGAGGAGTGGTGGACACGGCAGGAGAGCGGGCCGGGGGCCGTGATCGCGCTGCTGGGCGTCTCCGGCGGCCTGCCGCAGCTGGAGCACCACACACTCTTCTTCACGCGGGACTGGGATGCGAACTTCGACGATATCTTCGGGCGGCCTCCTCGAGTGCCGGATCCCGCGTCGATCTACGTCTGCCGCCCGAGTGCGACCGACCCTGAGGTGGCACCCGAGGGGCACGAGAACCTGTTCGTGCTCATTCCGGTTCCGGCGGAGACCTCGATCGGTCGCGGCGGGACCAATGGCGCTGGAGACCCTGAAGTCGAACGAGCGGTGGACGCAGCGGTTCGGCAGATCTCGCAGTGGGCGGGGATCCCCGGCCTCGAAGACCGCATCGTCGTGCGGCAGACGCTCGGCCCGTCCGACTTCGCACGTGACTACTTCGCCTGGCGCGGTGGCATGCTGGGCCAGGCGCACACCCTGCGGCAGAGTGCGATGTTCCGGGTCCAGAACCAGTCGAAACGCGTCGATGGGCTCTACTACGCCGGCGCGACCACCGCCCCCGGGGTCGGTGTGCCGATGTGCCTGATCAGTGCGGAACTCGTGCTCAAGCGTATTCGGGGGGACCGATCCGCCGGTCCGCTGGTGCTCCGACCCGACGCGCCCGGGCAGGGGGTCGGTCGGTGATCGGATTCGCCTATCTCGGATGCCTGCTGCTCGGAATCTGCTGCATGCTGCTGCTCGACTGGCGATTCCGTCTGTTCTTCTGGCGGGACGCGGCCGCCGCTGCGCTCGTGATGCTCGCGGGGACCGGCTTCTTCCTGCTCTGGGATGCCGCGGGCATAGCCGCCGGGATCTTTCTCCGCGGGGTCTCGGAAGCCACCACCGGTATCCTGTTGGCCCCCGAACTCCCGCTTGAAGAGCCGTTCTTCTTGGTGTTCCTCGTGCTGTGCACCATGATCCTCTACACCGGCACGGTACGTGTGCTCACGCGCAGGCGGAGTTCCACCTCATGAGCTACCTGCTGCTCTCCGCGTGCTTTCTTCTCGCCGCCTTCGTGCTCGCGCTGCTGCTCCGTCGCCGCGGCAGCTCGGTCTCGTGGCCGGCGATTGCGTTCACGGCTGCGGCGCTCCTCGTGCTCACCGCGGTCTTCGACAGCCTGATGATCGGGGCGGGATTGTTCGCCTATGAGCCGAGCTTGATCTCGGGGGCACAGATCGGCCTCGCTCCGCTTGAGGACTTCGCATATCCGATCGCCGCCGCGATCGCCCTCCCGGCCCTCTGGACGCTGCTCACTCGGCCAGGCTCGGTCGGCGCGGCCGAACTGCTGCGACACGCGTTTGTCGCCTCCCGGCCGATCAGCTGGATCAACACTGCCTTCCCGTTCGCCGCGTCCATGCTGTTGGTCACCCGCGAGATTGACGCCGTGCTGGTGATCGGAACGCTCTATTACCTCGTGCCCTACAACCTGGCGATGTACGGCATCAACGACGTCTTCGACTACGACTCGGATATCAACAATCCGCGCAAGGGCGGCATCGAGGGGGGCGTGTTGCCTCCGGCATTCCACCGCCCGTTGCTCTGGCTCGTCGTCGCCGGCAACGTCCCGTTCCTCCTGCTGCTCCTGGCCGTCGGCACGCCCGCTTCGAGGATTGCGATCACCGTCAGCACCTTTGCCGTGATCGCATACTCGACGCCGAAGCTGCGCTTCAAAGAGCGCCCAGTGCTGGATTCGCTCACATCGAGCACGCACTTTGTCAGCCCGGCGGTGGCGGGCCTCGCCCTCGCAGGTGCGGAATTCGACGGGGGCGATGCACTGCTGCTCGGTGCCTTCTTCGCCTGGGGCGTCGCCGCGCATGCGTTCGGCGCTGTCCAGGACATCGCGCCGGATCGCGCCGCCGGCATCGCATCGATCGCCACCGCGTTCGGCGCCCGCCGCACCGTGCTGTTCGCGCTCGTGCTGTGGTCGCTCGCCGGGGCGCTCATGCTCGCGACGCCCTGGCCGGGGCCGCTCGCGTCCGTCATCGCCCTGCCCTACCTGATCAATTGCGCTCCGTACCTGCGTCTCACCGATGCGACGGCCGCGCGGGCGAACCGGGCCTGGCGGCGATTCATCTGGCTGAACTACATCTCGGGGTTTCTCGTCACGATGATCCTGGCCCTGGCTTGGAGTGCAGCTTCGTGAGCGAGTGGCGGCCGCGCATCCGTATCCGCATCGTCTTTTCAGCCGCGTGTACCGTCGACGCCGCCTGGGACGCCTTGCACGATCCGACTGTCGCTTCCGAGCTGTACGCACCTCTGCTGCAGATGCGTCCAGAGCGCCCCTTGCCCGCACGGTTCGCATCGGGCGAGGAGGTACGGGTGGCCATCCGGTTGTTCGGAGCACTTCCGAGCGGCGCTCAGTTGATCCGGATCGAGGACGAGAGCCCGAGCCGCGGATGCGCCGGGGCGCGCACGATGCGTGACACCGGCCGGCCGCTCGCCGGACCGCTGGCGCTGCTCGCAGGCTGGAACCACGAGATCACGGTGCGGCCGTCGCGGGAGGGGACGGCGTGGCACGACGAGCTCACGATCCTGGGATGGTTCGCGCCGTTGTTCTTCCCCGTCCTTGCCGCGATGTGGCGGTGGCGCCGGTTCAAACTGCTTCAGCTCGCGCAGACATGGACGGGCGGCGCCTGACGACGCTCCTCTCCGGACGCCCGTGCCTGCCGGTGCGGCATCGGCGAGACGATACGCGACCGATCGCGCTGCTCGCGGACAGGTCTGCGTCGTCGATGACTTCGCCTGGTCCGAGTCGGCACAACTCCTCAGGATCGATTCAAGGGGATCGCTCCTGACTTCGCGTTCGACCGCGGTGTGCGGGACTTCTCGGGATCTCTCCCTGTTCGCCGCAGAGGATGACGCGTGTCGCGTCATATTACGAAACATGATGTCAGCCATTAGCTACTCTTAATTATTGCTCACCGCCGACGCGCAGCTCTCGCGCGTCGAGAACAGAGCGCGGCACCGCCGCATCGCGCAGAAGGAAGTAGAAGGAAACTCGTGGACTGGATCGGCCTCGGAATACTCGGCCTGGTGCTCGCCGCCTTCGCGGGGATCTTCATCCTTCGCCGGAGACGGGTGAACTTCACCGTGGTGACGCTGCTCGCCCTCGTGGTCGGCATCCCGATCGGGCTGCTCGCCCGGGGCCACGGCGACTACGTCGAGCCGCTCGGCAAGATCTACCTGAACGTGCTGCTCGCATCGGTCGCGCCCCTCGTCTTCGTCTCGATCATCTCGAGCCTCACCTCGCTCGGCAACCTGGTGAAGCTGCGCAGCGTGGGCTTGCGCTCGGTGTTCTGGCTCCTCCTCTCGAACGCCCTCGCCGTCGTGCTCGCGCTCGGGATCGGTCTCGCCACCGGCATCGGCAGCGGCGTGAACGCCACCACGGGGCAGCAGGAGCTCTCGGTCCTGGAGAACTCGGTGCAGAACTTCGGCGCCGTGCTCGTGGGCTTCTTCCCGACGAACATCATCGACGATCTCGCCCGCAACAACATCATCCCGATCATCATCGCCGCGGTCACGATCGGCGTCGCCTACCTCGCGCTCGCCGACCGCAAGGCGCGAGAGGTCCGCCCCTTCAAGGTCGGACTCGACGCGCTGAAGCTCGTCATCTACAAGGCGGTCGGGTATGTGATCCGCCTCACTCCCTACGCGATCGTCGCGCTGACGACGACCGTGCTCGCGGGCACCGAGAACCTGGGCGCGCAGTTCGTCTCGCTGCTCGGCCTGCTCGGCCTGACCTGGCTGGCGTGCGCGATCCACACGTTCGGGATCAACGCGCTGCTGCTCCGCCTCGGGGCGCAGGTGTCTCCGCTGCGCTTCTTCCGCAAGATCGCGCCGGCCCAGCTCACCGCCTTCACGACGCAGAGCAGCATCGGCACGCTCCCGGTGACCACCGACGTGCTGACCCGGCGGGTCGGCGTCCATCCCGAGGTCGCGCACTTCACCGCGCCGCTCGGCGCGACCCTCGGCATGCCCGGCTGCTCGGGGATCTGGCCGATCCTCGTCGCCGTCTGGGGCATCAACGCCTACAACATCCCCTACTCGCTGACCGACTACCTCGTCCTGGCGCTGCTCGGAGCCGTCGTGTCGCTCGGCGTCGCCGGAGTCCCGGGCACCGCGACGATCGCGGCCGCCACGGTGCTCGCCGCCGCCGGTCTGCCGCTCGACTTCGTCGCCGCCACGCTCCCGATCAGCGCGATCGCCGACATGGCCCGCACGGCGACGAACGTCACGGCCGCGGCGGTCAGCTCCACCATCGTCGCCCGTTCGACCGAGCTGCTCGACGACCGCATCTTCCGCGGCGAGGCCGAGTTCGCAGAGAGCGATTCGATCGAGCGCGACCCCGCGCACGCCTGAGCGCACCGCACCCACCGCACGCAACGCAACCAACCGAGGTAATGAAATGAAGCTCGCCGTGAAGAATCACATCGCCGCCGGCGCCGTCATCGGGCTCGCCCTGATCGGAAGCTGGGGCATCGCCTCGCCCGCGCTGGCGGTGACGAACCCGGCGGACAACCCGCGTCCCATCACGGTGAAGGGCGACGACGGGAAGACCTACACGGACGGCCAGGACACGCTGCCGGGCTTCGACGACGAGGAGTGCACCTACATCCCCGGCGCCTACTTCGACTTCGACAACAACCGCGTGTACTACGCCGACGGCCAGTCGATCCCGTGGACCGAGTGGGATCGCACCGCGGGATACCAGGACTGGCTCAAGAAGAAGAACTCCGGCTCCTCGGGCTCGGGATCGGGCTCGGGATCGGGATCCTCCTCGGGATCCGGCACGAAGACGCCGAGCAAGAGCTCGGGCTCGGGCACGAAGAGCTCGAGCGGCACCTCGGGGTCCTCGAAGAGCGGCTCCTCGAGCAGCTCGGCCTCGGGTGCGGGTGGCACCGCTGGCACCAGCGCATCCGGAACCGCGGCATCGGGCAGCAGCTCGACGACGAAGAAGTCCGAGAAGGGCACGTCGAAGACTAAGAGCACGAAGGACGACACTGCCGTCGACACGACCGCGACCGACGCCGCCGCGACGGATGACACGGTCGCCGCGTCGACCTCCGAGACGACCGAAGCCGCGGGCACTCAGGCGAACGCGGGCGGTCCGAGCCCGCTCCTCGGCGTGGGCATCCTCGGCGGCCTTGCGGCAGCGGGCGGTCTCGCCTGGGGCGGCATCGCGCTCCGCCGCCGCGCCGCGGAGAAGGCGAACTAGGCGATGACGCTCCACCACCGCCGGCATTCCTGTCGAATGCCCCGCTGGACCTGAGTCCCCGATCCTTCCGTTCCGAGCCGCCGCCGTGTGCGTCGGTCGCGCGCTGAGGCGTGCCTCGGAGCGGGTGCTCGCCGACTCAGGCCGGAAGGGCCGCGCCCTCCTCACCCGCTTCACCTCACCACTCGAAGGAACCACGAATCACCATGCCCCCCACCTCCTCCCAGTATCGAAAGAGACTCCGCACGACGACGAGCGTGCTCACGGCGCTGGGCCTCGCGGCCTCCGGCGTCCTCGCCGCGGGGACGGCCGCAACGGCGGCCCCCGCCCGCACCGCGACCACCTCGGTCGACAGCACCTATCTCCAGGACACCCTGGGGGTCGGCGACAACACCGTGATCGAGACCGTCACCTACGATCGCTTCCAGTGGCTCCTGCAGCAGCCGGGCCAGTTCGCCTTCCTCATCGGCAGCCAGGCCGATCCGAACTTCAAGGATCAGGCGAAGCAGGCGGATGCGGCAGCGCGCGCGGCCGGTGCGGCGAAGCTCTACTGGTTCGACCCGAACCTGACCGGCGTGTCGGGCGATCGCAACCTCGACGTCCGCAACCCGGACGGGATCAAGCTCGCTGCGGGCTCGCAGCAGATCTACGGCCGGATCTGGACGAACGTCCTCGGCCAGTATCTCGGCAACGGCCTCAAGTCGGTGCCGAACGGCGCGAGCGTCACGGTGACCTCCGACGACAGCGTCGTGAACGATGCCGTGAATCCGGCCTTCGACAAGCGCACGGGCGAGTCCGCGGCGCTCGGCGCCGCGGACAACGCCGTGATCCTCTACGACAAGGATCACACCGCCGAGGGCGGCGCGGCCGACAAGATCGTCGACTGGGTGAATCTGAACGGCGCGACCGACCAGCGGCTCGGCGAGGCCTTCACGGCCATCGGCGGCGGCGCCGTGATCGATCAGCTCAGCCAGTTCAAGTGGTGGGAGGACTCGGCGAACAAGAAGCACCGGGCGAGCTACTCCGATGAGAACCGCTACGGCGGCGACATCCTCACCGATTCGGACGAAGCCGACGGCTGGCGGGTGAAGCAGATCACCTACCCGGAGCTGCGCCACCTGCTCGACATCAAGGCCGACGGCGCCAATTTCGCGCTCCTGTTCGGCGGCACCTGGTGCCACAACACCCGCGCGGTGCTCAAGGACGTGAACGCCCAGGCGCAGGAGAACGACGTCGCCACCGTCTACAACTTCGACCTGGTGCTCGACGGCGGCACGGTGAACGGCACGAACGGCGGATCCAACCCGATCCACGTGCGTGACAACGCCAACAGCGGATCGACCTTCAACTTCCGCCCGTCCTACGTCTACGGAGACGTCGTCCGCACCTACTTCAAGAACCTGGTCACCGAGTACGACCCGAACTCGGGTACGAGCGTCTCCTACTACCCGGGCGGCGATCTCACCGCCTTCCCGAGCGTGGTGCGCAAGCTCCAGGTCCCGTTCGTGCTGAACTACGAGCGCGGCACCGGGACGAACCCGTCCTCGACCGCGGTCAAGCGGCAGTGGATCCAGCAGAACGTCGCGGACTCCACCGGACTCGCGAGCTTCAAGGAGTACATGAGCGAGTGGTGGTTCACGCACCCCTCGAACCAGCTCGGCTTGAACTTCGAGATCGCGAAGATCGACGAGTTCCCGCCGGGCACGCCGGAGGAGCAGAAGCCGGCGCTGCTTGCCGCGCGACTGACCCAGCTCGACCAGGCTCGCTCCAACGTCAAGTTCGCCGCCGAAGCGATCGACCGCCTCGGCTACTTCTTCGGCGGCCTGCCGGGCGGAGTGGTGTCCAAGCAGACCGTGACGGCGCCCGCCGTGACCTACGGATCCGCGGGGAAGATCACCGTCGCGGTGACCAACGCCTACGGCCGGATCCCGACCGGCGACGTGACGCTGACGATCAAGGGCGCGTCGCAGTCGGCGAAGCTGCTGCAGAACTCGGCGGCGTTCACCACGGCCAAGCTCGAGCCGGGCAAGTACCCCTTCGTGCTGAGCTACGCCGGTGACACCCAGATCCAGGCCTTCGAGAAGACCGGAACCCTGACCGTCGCGAAGGCCAAGGCCACGGTGAAGAGCGCAGCGAAGACGGCGCCGACTGCGGCCAGGAGCGGTTCCTACGCGGTGACGGTGACGGCTCCGAAGGGGCTGAAGACGGCGACCGGCACGGTGACGATCACGCTGACCAAGGGCAAGACGAAGGTGGTGGCGAAGGCCGCGCTGAAGTCGGGCAAGGCGACCGTCGCGGTCAAGAAGCTGGCGGCCGGCAAGTGGAAGGTCGTGACCTCCTACTCGGGCGATGCCCGCTACAACAGCGGCAACGCGGCCACGGCGTCGCTCGCCGTCAAGTAGCGCACCGGCGCCGCGGCCCTCCGTGGAGATCTGTAGTGAGT
>CAMFIY010000031.1 GCA_945952575.1 uncultured Leucobacter sp. | reverse complement strand
CATCGGGCTCGGTCATCGGATCGGGGCTGGGACGCCGGGGATCCAGCGTTCGCTGGCGCACGGTGGGCCGGATCGCGACCGGATGGCTCCTCACGCTGCCGGCCGCCGGCGCGGTCGGCGCGGTCGCCGCCCTGATCGCCCATCTCGGCACGGCCGGCGTGATCATCGACGCCGTGCTCGGCGTCCTCTTCATCGGCTTCATCTTCTGGCGCTCGGCGCGCAACAAGGTGAACCACGCCAACGCGCTCGTCCCCGACGTCGCCGAGTCGGGCTACGCCGTGCGCATCAACAACGGCAAGGTCCGCCGCGTCTCGACGAAGACGGGCACGGTGCCGCCGCTCACCTCGGTCGCGCAGTCGGCCGTGCGCGCGGACCGGGCGGCTCGCGAAGCGGAGCAGCGCGCGAGAGCCGAGCGCGAGGAGAGGGAACGGCAGGAGCGCGCCGAGCGCGAAGCCGCCGAGAAGGCGGCGCGCAAAGCGGCGAAGCAGGCGCGGAAGGCCGCGAAACGCGTGAGCGAGCAGGACGGGGGCCAGCGATGATCGATTGGGCAGCATTCCTCTCCGTGTTCGTCGCGGCGCTCGTCGCCGCGTGCGTGCTGGTCGGGCTCTACTCGCTCGGGATCCGGTTCCTCGCGACGCCCGCGCCCAAGGCGCCTCAGGAGGACGGCAGCTTCGAGCCCGACGCGCCCAGCCGGGACGACGAGGACGACGACGTCGACGACCTCGGGCGGCCGCGCTGGGCGACCATCGCCGCGTACACCTGCTTCACGCTCTCGGCACTCGGGGTGCTCTTCGGCATCTATCTCATTGTGCCTGCACTCCACGGCTGACGCCATGTCGTGCAGGCTCCGTTCATGCGCCGCGGTGAGCGGGCGTTTCGTGCGAGGGTCGCGACGCGATGCGTCGCTCTTGCCTCGCACGCTGCACTCCACGGCTGAGCAACGGCGGATCCCGCGGGGCTAGGGTGGGCGCATGAGCGAAGCTGACATTCCCCTCGTCGTCGCGGGCCTGCGACACTCCTTCGAGCACGGTGCGACCCGTTCCGAGGCATGGAGACGCGCGCAACTCGAAGGGCTGCGTCGATTGCTGGTCGAGCGCTCCGACGTCTTCGAGGCCGCACTCCTCGCGGATCTCGGGAAATCCGGCACCGAGGCGCAACTGACCGAGATCGGATTCCTCGTCTCGGGGAGCGATCACGCGCTCGCGCATCTCGCCAGATGGATGCGGCCGCGCCGGGTCGCCGCCCCGCTCGTGGTGCAGCCGGCCACCGCGAAGGTCCTGCCCGAGCCGCTCGGCGTCGCCCTCATCATCGCGCCGTGGAACTACCCGCTCATGCTGCTGCTCTCGCCCCTGATCGGTGCGCTCGCCGCTGGCAACGCGGTGATCCTCAAGCCGAGCGAGCTCGCGCCGGCCACCAGCCGGGCCATCGCCCTGCACATCCCCGACTACCTGGACCGCCGCGCCGTCGCCGTGATCGAGGGCGGCATTCCCGAGACGACGGCGCTGCTCGCCCAGCGCTTCGACCACATCTTCTACACCGGGAACGGCCGGGTGGGCAGGATCATCGCGCGCGCGGCTGCCGAGCACCTGACCCCCGTCACCCTGGAGCTCGGCGGGAAGTCCCCGGCCTATGTCGATGATTCGGTGAACCTGGCCGAGGCGGCGAAGCGACTCGTCTGGGCCAAGTTCCTGAATGCGGGGCAGACCTGCGTCGCCCCCGACTACGTGATCGCTCGCCGGGACGTGCTCGGCAGGCTCGCCCCGAAGCTGGCGGATGCGATCCTCGAGCTCTACGGCAATGCCGTGCAGGGGAACCCGGACTACGGGCGGATCGTCAACGACGCCCAGTTCGCGCGGCTGACCTCGTATCTCGATGAGGCGGGGATCGAGCCGGGCGCAGGCGAGATCGTCGTCGGCGGCGCCCGTGACGCCGAAAGCCGCTACATCGAGCCGACGGTGCTCGCCGGGGTCTCGCGCGAGGCGGCCGTGATGCGGGACGAGATCTTCGGACCGGTCCTGCCGCTCGTCGAGGTCGAGGATCTCGATGACGCGATCGGTTTCGTGACGGGCAGGGACAAGCCGCTCGCCGCCTACGTCTTCAGCGAGGACTCGAGCACGCGACGGCGGTGGGAGCTCGAGACCAGTTCGGGCGCGCTCACCTTCGGTGCGCCCGTCCTGCACCTCACTGTCCCGGATCTGCCGTTCGGCGGGGTCGGCGAGAGCGGCCAGGGCTCCTATCACGGGCAGCGCTCGTTCGATGTGTTCAGCCACCAGAAGGCGGTGCTGTCGAAGCCGCTCCAAGTCGATACGCTCGGGCCGACGATCATGCCGCCGTTCACCGACGTCAAGGACAAGCTGGTCCGCAACTGGCTGGGCAAGCTCCGCTAGCCGATCAGTTCGCCGCCTCGAACCGGGACGGGAGGGCGAGGTTGCCCACCCCGCTGACGCGTACCCCCTCCAGGCCCTGCCAGGCCGCGGCCCGGGCGAGGAGCGCCTGCGCCGACTCGGCGGTCCGCTCCGGTGCGCGATCCTCACGCCACGCCGCCTGCACGAGCAGCTGTTTCGCGCCGCGATCGGCCTTGAGATCGATCCTGCCGGCCAGACGCCCCCCGACCATGAGCGGGAGGCAGTAGTAGCCGAACCGCCGTTTCTCCTTCGGCGTGTAGATCTCGATCCGGTAGTGGAAGTCGAACATGCGCTCGGCACGCGGCCGGAACCACACGACCGGGTCGAACGGCGTGAGCAGCGCGTCGGGGGAGAGCCGCGAGGGCAGACGCGCATCCCGGTGCCGCCATGCGGGCAGCGCCGATCCGGATCCGTTGACCCAGCCGGCCACGCGCACGGGGACGAGCTCACCGGACTCCTCCAGCGCCTGCACGGCGGCCTGAGCCGGGCCGGCCTGCAACCGGTGGTAGTCGGCCAGGTCCGCGAGCGTGCCCACCCCCAGCGAGCGTGCCGCCTGCTCGATCAACCGCCGCTGGGCCTCCTCGCGAGGGATCTCGATCAGTGCCTCGGGCCCCAGCACCTCCTCGGCCAGACCGTATCGCCGCTGAAAGCCCTCACGGCCCGAGGCGACGACCTCGCCCCACGCGAAGAGCAGCTCGACCGCGTGCTTGGTCTCGCTCCAGTCCCACCATGGTCCCCGCTGCTCGCGCGGTCCTTCCTCCAGCTCGCGGACGAGCTGAGGGCCGCCGTCGCGCAGCGCCGCGCGCACGCGTTCGAGCACCGGCCCGAGGCGCTCGGCGTCGCCGCTCTTCTCCGAGCGGCGACGGCGGTCATCCATCCGCCAACCGAAGAGCGGCCGGTCCGAGACGGGGATGAAGGCCGCCTCGTGCGCCCAGTACTCGGTGAACTCGCCGCTGCTCCAGAGGTGCCGATCGAGCTTCTCCGGGTCGTACCCGCCGTGCCGCGAGAAGACCGGGAGGTAGTGGGAACGCGCGAAGACGTTGACCGAATCGATCTGGAGCACGTGCAGGCTCTCGAGCGCCGGATCGAACGGCCGCCGCCGCCGCAGGCGTGCGCTGCTCGAGAATCCCTGCGCGGCAAGGGACATCCGGCGGGCCTCGGCGGCGGTGATCGATTCCATTATTCAGCCAGGGTATCGCCCCGATCGCTAGGATGAGTCCGTGAACGAGCAGAGCCCCGGGCGTGCATCCGAGCGTGCGCTGACATCGGCCCCCGAGCCGGAGGAGACCGAGAACGCAGCGCAGGAACTCCCGCTGGGCGTTCGCGTCGCCGCAGCCTGGTCGTGGCGCCTGATCGTCATCGCCCTGGCGATCGGCGCGCTCGTCTGGCTGATCGTCGTGCTCCACAATGTGGTCATCCCGCTCGTGATCGCGATCCTGCTGACCGCGCTCCTGCACCCGATCGTGACGTTCTTCGAGCGCCGCGGCTGGCCCCGCGGCCTCGGCGTGCTCACCGCGATCCTCGCCCTGTTCGCCGCCATCGCACTGCTGGTCATGCTCATCGTCACCCAGCTGCGCAGCGGGCTCGGGGATCTCGGTATGCGCTCGATGGAGGCGTGGCACGACTTCCTGAGCTGGGCCGAGCAGCCCCCGCTGAGCCTCGACAGCACGCAGCTCGCCGAGTACGGCCGCCAGATCATGGACACGATCGGCAGCCACCAGTCCGAGATCCTGAGCGGTGCGCTCACCTTCACCACCACGGCCGGGCACGTCCTGACCGGCATGCTGCTCGTGCTCTTCTCGCTGATCTTCCTGCTGATCGACGGCAAGCGGGTCTGGTACTGGGTGCTCGGCTTCCTGCCCAAGCGCGCCCATGCCGCGGTCGACAGCGCCGGCGTCGCGGCCTGGGTGTCGGTCGGGCAGTACGTGCGCGTGCAGATCTTCTTCGTCGCCGTCATCAATGCGATCGGCATCGGTCTGGGCGCCTTCGTCATGGGCGTGCCTCTGCCGCTGGCCATCGCGATCCTGGTCTTCCTCGGATCCTTCATCCCGTATCTCGGAGCCATCGCGACGGGTGCCGTCGCCGTCTTCATCGCGCTCATCTACAACGGCCCGGTGAGCGCCATCGTCATGCTCATCCTGGTCATCCTGGTGCACCAGATCGAGGGACACGTCCTGCAGCCGCTGGTGATCGGACACGCGGTGAGCGTGCACCCGCTCGCCGTGGTGCTCGCCGTCGCGGCCGGACTCATGCTCGGAGGCATCGCGGGCGCCCTCTTCGCGGTTCCGCTCGCCGCCGCGCTCAGCGCGATGGTGGACACGATCAACGAGCGCAGGTGGGATCCGACGAGCGACCCGGTCGCCGACTATCTCAAACGTCAGAAGGTGCAACGGGCGGCGAAGCATCGCGCCCGCAACGCCGCCCGCATGGAACGCCGAGGAGGAACTGCATGACCGTCGATCAGAAGACCGAGCTGGCACTGGCCGACTTCGAGGCGGCCGCCGAGATCGTGCACCGGGTCGCGCGGAACACCCCGCTCGAGTCGTCGCGCTATCTCGCCGAGCAGCTCGGGGTCTCCAAGGTCTACCTGAAATGCGAGAACCTGCAGCGCACCGGCGCCTACAAGCTGCGCGGTGCGTATCATCGGCTGACCCAGCTGAGCGCGGAGGAGCGGGCTCGCGGGGTCGTCGCGGCCTCTGCGGGCAATCACGCCCAGGGCGTCGCCTACGCCGCGCGCGAGCTCGGGATCAAGGCCACGATCTTCATGCCGCTCGGCGTCGCCCTGCCGAAGCTGCAGGCGACCCGTCGCTACGGCGCAGATGTGGTGCTCGAGGGCGACACCTTCGATGCGACGCTCGCAGCCTCCCGCGCGTTCGTGAACGAGACCGGCGCGATCTTCATCCCGCCGTTCGACAACGAGGCCGTCATCCTCGGCCAGGGCACGGTCGCGCTCGAGATGCTCGACGCGGCGCCGGAGATCGAGACGATCGTGGTCGCCATCGGCGGCGGCGGGCTCGCCTCCGGAGTCGCCGCCGCCGCGAAGTTGCGGGCCGCGCAGGACGGGCGCACGCTGCACGTGATCGGGGTCCAGTCCGAGAACACGGCCTCGTTCGTCCCCTCGCTCGCCGCGGGCGAGCCGCTGACCATCCACACACGTCCGACGATCGCCGACGGCATCGCGGTGGCGCGACCGGGCGAGCTGACCTTCCGCGCGGTGCAGCACTACGTCGACGAGGTGGTGACCGTGAGCGACGACGACATCGCGCGGGCGATCGTCGTGCTGCTCGAACGGACCAAGATGGTGGTGGAGCCGGCCGGGGCGGCCGGGGTCGCCGCGATCCTCGCGGGGAAGGTGCGATCGAACGGCGCCACGGCGACGATCCTCTCCGGCGGCAACATCGATCCGCTGCTGCTGCAGCGGGTGATCGGTCACGGCCTCGCCGCCTCCTCGCGCTATCTGAAGCTGAGGATCCTGCTGCCGGATATCCCGGGTCAGCTGGTGCGCACGGCGTCGATCGTGGCCGACAAGAACGCCAACGTGGTCGAGGTGATCCACACCCGGCACGCGACCGAGCTGCCCATCAGCGACGTCGAACTCGAGCTGCACATCGAGACCCGCGGGCCGGAGCACGGGCAGGAGGTCGTGCAGGCGCTGCGGGACGCGGGCTACGTCGTGAGGGTGGGCGAGAAGTACTAGTGGGCGAGATGGACCACGTGCCGGATCCCGAGGACACGGCGCGCTTCAAGGACGCGTTTCGATTGCATCCGGCCGGAGTGGCGCTCGTCGCCGGCCGCGCACCGGACGGGCCGGTCGGCCTGACGCTCTCGAGCGTGGCCTCCGTGAGCGCGGATCCTCCGGTGCTCTCCTTCTCCGTCACGCGCACGACGGGCAGTGCCGCCGGCATCCTCGCCGCACCGAGCTTCGTCGTGCACCTGCTGGCGGACACGCAGGCGGGCGTCGCCGATGCGTTCGCCCGCACCGGTGCGCCCCGCTTCACCCCCGAGCAGGGCTGGAGCGAACTGCCGACCGGAGAGCCCTACCTGCCCGCGGCCACGGTGGCGCTGCGCTGCGCGACCCGGGAGACGCTGCGAGTCGGGCCGTCCGTACTGGTCCTGGCCGATGTGCTCGAGGTGATCCCCGGTGCTCCCGGAGAACCGCTGCTCTACCGGGATCGCCGGTTCTTGAGCGGTTCCCGCCTCGAGGCCGTCGAGGGCTGATGCGGGAACCGCTCGTTCAGAGCCGCAGCGCCTAGGCGCCGGTCTGCTGCAGCGCCGCCTTCTTGAGGGTCTCGAACTCCTCTGCGGTGATCGCGCCCGAGTCGAGCAGCTGCTTCGCCGAGGCGATCTGCTCGGTCGGCGACGCCGGGTTCGCGACGGAGCGGATGTACTGCTCGGCCTGCGACTGTGCGGCCTGAGCCTGCTCCTGCGCGCGTTCTCCCATCCCGCGTCCGCGGAAGACGAGGTAGGCGAGGGCGGTGAGGAACGGCAGGAAGATCAGGAAGATCAGCCACAGCGCCTTGTAGCCGCCGGCGAGCTTCCGATCCCGGAACAGGTCGCTGATGATCGAGAACAGCGCGATCAGGTAGGCCACGAAGACGAACACCGTGAAGAACCACCAGATCACGTCCCAGATGGTGGACCAGAATGACATTTTTCTCCCTCTCGAAAGCCCCGTTCGGCAACTGCAATGTGGTCGGTGTGCGCCGACACAGGAGGAGACGGCCCCCGCTCAGGCAAGCGTAGCCGTGTTCCTCGCCCGGTACTGCGTTCATTTCGGCAGATCTCGTGAGAATCCCAAGAATTCGGTACGCCATTCACCCCCCGAGGAGTGGCAGAATGGGACTCGGTACCGATCGACGGGGGAGGCCGCCATGTCGCACAGCGGAGACAGCGCCGGAGTCACGGAGATCCAGGGGCGTGCCAAGCCGACGGCCAAGCTCTCGATGCTGGCCATGACCGGCATGGTCGTCGGTTCCATGGTCGGGGCCGGCGTCTTCTCGCTGCCCGGGCGGTTCGCGCGCGAGACCGGTGTCGCGGGCGCACTCATCGCCTGGACCGTCGCGGGCGCGGGCATGCTGATGCTCGCCTTCGTGTTCCAGCTGCTCGCCAACCGCAAGCCGAAGCTCGACGCCGGCGTCTACGCCTACGCGAAGGCCGGCTTCGGCGAGTATCTCGGCTTCTTCTCGGCCTTCGGTTACTGGGCCAGCGCGTGCGCGGGCAACACGTTCTACTGGGTCTTCATCATGTCGACGCTCACCGGGCTCGGCGCCGGCGGCCTGGGGGCCGGCGACACGATCCTGGCGGTCGCGATCTCCTCACTGGGACTCTGGGGCTTCTACTTCCTGATCCGGCGCGGGATCCAGGGCGCGGCCTCCATCAACACCATCGTCACGATCGCCAAGATCGTGCCGATCGTCGTCTTCGTCCTGCTCTGCATCTTCGTCTTCGACCCGGTCGTGTTCGCCGAGAACTGGGGCGGCGCCGACTACGCCGGATCGCTGTTCGACCAGGTGCGCGGAACGATGCTGGTGACCGTGTTCGTGTTCCTGGGCGTGGAGGGGGCGAGCGTCTACTCGCGTCATGCGAAGAAGCGCAGCGACGTCGGCAAGGCGACGATCCTCGGCTTCCTGTCGGTGTTCGCCGTGTTCGCGTCCGTCACGATCGTCTCGTACGGGATCATGCCGATGGCGGATATCGCGAATCTCGCCCAGCCGTCGATGGCCGGTCTGCTCGAGCACGCGGTCGGTCCGTGGGGCCGCTGGTTCGTGAGCGTCGGACTCATCGTCTCCGTCCTCGGCGCCTATCTGGCCTGGTCGCTGATGTCCGCCGAGGTACTGAGCGTCGCCGCGGGCGACAAGGACATGCCGAAGTTCCTGGCGAAGACCAACGCGAACGGCGTGCCCGCCAACGCCGTCCTGCTGAGCTCGCTCTTCGTACAGGTGCTGCTGGTGATCCTGCTCTTCGCGAGCAACGCGCTGGATCTGGCGCTCGACCTCACCAGTGCGCTGACGCTGATCCCGTTCTTCCTCGCCGCACTCTATGCGTTGAAACTGGTGTTCACCCGCGAGGGCGGCCTCGCCGGGAACAGCGCCGGCGACAGGATCGTCGCCGTCCTGGCCGTGCTCTACACCGCGTTCCTCATCTTCGCCGCCGGCCTCGAGTTCCTGCTGCTCTCGTTCGTCATCTACGCGCCGGCGACGATCCTCTTCGCGATGACGCGACGCGAGCAGGGCCGCACCGTCTTCAGCTCCCGCGAGCTCATCATCTTCGTCATCTCCCTCGTCGGCGCGATCGCGGGCATCGTCGGCCTCGCGACGGGCTGGATCCAGCTCTAGCGACGCGGCCGCGCCGACTCTCTCCGAACACCGAACACCGAAGGGGAATCCCAAATGTCAGCATCATCCGGGTACGGCGTCCACTCCGAAGTGGGGCAGCTGCGCAAGGTGCTCGTGTGCGAGCCGCGTCTGGCCCACCGCAGACTCACCCCGTCCAACTGCGACGATCTGCTCTTCGACGACGTGATGTGGGTCGAGAACGGCCAGCGGGACCATGCCGAGTTCGTCGCGAACCTGCGCTCCAACGACGTCGAGGTCGTCGAACTGCACGGCCTTCTCGGCGCCACGATGGAGATCCCCGAGGCGAAGTCCTGGCTGCTCGATCGGAAGGTCGTGCCGAACGAGGTCGGACCCGGCCTGGTCGAGGGGACCCGGGCGTTCCTCGACTCGCTGCCGACGAACCGGCTCGCCGAATTCCTGATCGGCGGGATGTCCACGGCGGATCTGCCGGACGACTACCGGACCGACTACGTCTCGCTGGCGCGCGAGTCGACGGGCGTCAACGAGTATCTGATGCCCCCGCTGCCGAACACGCTCTATACGCGCGACACGACGTGCTGGATCTACGGAGGGGTGACGCTGAACCCGCTCTACTGGCCGGCGCGACACGACGAGACGCTGCTCATGAAGGCCATCTACCGGTTCCACCCCGATTTCACGGGCGCCAAGGTCTGGTGGGGGGATCCCGAGGAGAACTGGGGCCAGGCCACGATCGAGGGCGGCGACGTCATGCCCGTGGGCAACGGCGTCGTGCTCATCGGCATGAGCGAGCGCACCTCCCGTCAGGGCATCACCCAGCTCGCCGCGGCGCTCTTCGCACAGGGAGCGGCCGATCACGTCATCGTCGCCGGGATGCCGCGCCTGCGCGCCGCGATGCACCTGGACACGGTGTTCACCTTCGTCGACCGCGACATCGTCACGCTCTACCCGAAGATCATGGACGCGGTGCACACCTTCTCCCTGCGCCCCTCGGACGCCGCCCCGGGTGTCGAGGTGATCGATCACGGATCCCGAGCCTTCGTCGACGTGGTCGCCGAGTCCCTCGGCCTGGCAAAGCTGCACGTCGTCGAGACCGCAGGCAACAACTACGAGTCCGAGCGTCAGCAGTGGGACAGCGGCAACAATGCCGTCGCCCTTCGCCCCGGCGTCGTCTACACCTACGATCGCAACACCCTCACCAACGATCAGCTGCGGAAGGCCGGTATCGAGGTCATCCCGATCGTCGGCGCCGAGCTGGGCCGCGGCCGCGGCGGCGGGCACTGCATGACCTGCCCGATCGTGCGCGATCCCGTCGAGTTCTGAGCGGCGCACCGGGGCGGGACGAGCATGAGCGAGCCGCAGGGGCCCTCCGGAGAGGAACCGGTTCGGGGCCCGGATGACCGTGAGGCGGTCGGGCCCGCGCGTCCGCCGAAGGATCCTTCGCTGCTCGACGCGCTGATCCCGCTCGCCTCGATGGTCCTCCTCATCGCGTCATCGCTGCTGATCTTCGGGCTCGGCGCGCTCGACGGGCCGATCCAGGTCGCCCTCGTCGCATCGTGCCTGATCGCCGCCATCGTCGCGCTGAAGAACGGACGGCCGTGGGGCGACGTCCAGGCGGCGGGCCAGTCCGCGATGGCGTCGATCACCTCGGCGGTCTTCATCCTGCTGGCGGTGGGGGCCCTGATCGGCACCTGGAACCTCTCCGGCACCATCCCCACCATGGTGTCCTACGGACTCGCCGTGCTCTCGCCCGCGTGGTTCTATGCCGCGACGGCGATCATCTGCGGCATCGTGGCGATGTCGATCGGCAGTTCGTGGACCACGGCCGGCACGATCGGCGTGGGACTGGTGGGCATCGGCGCGATGCTGGGGGTCTCGCCCGCGATCACCGCCGGCGCGGTGATCAGCGGAGCATACCTGGGGGACAAGCTCTCGCCGCTCTCCGAGACCACGATCCTCACCGCCCAGATCGTGAAGGTCGACGTCATGCGCCATATCCGGGCACAGGCGTGGACATCGGTACCGGCGTTCGTGATCGCCGTCGTGATCTTCCTGATCCTCGGCCTCACCACGGGCGGGGACGCCCGCCCGCCGGCGCCGACCGATGTGGAGCTGGCGAAGCTCGACCAGGTGTATTGGATCACGCCGTGGAATCTGCTTCCGCTGGCGCTCCTGGTGGTGCTGTCGATACGCAAGGTCCCGGCCTCCATGTCGCTCTTCTTCGCCGCCGTGTTCGCCGGGATATCCGGTGCCATCCTGCAGCCGAGCGTCTTCGCCGAGTTCATCGGGGCCGAGAGCCTGAACCCCGTCGGCGCGATAGAGGCGACCTGGTCCGCCATGGCCAACGGCTTCACCGCGGATACCGGGATCGCCGACATCGACCGCCTGCTCTCGCGAGGCGGCATGGACTCGATGCTGCTCACGCTCTGGCTCATCATCGGTGCGGTGACCTTCGGCGCGCTCATGGACGAGCTCGGGCTCATCGGCCGCCTGACCGAGCCGCTCATCGCTCGCGCGAACAGTCGCGGGCGCCTCTACCTGACGGTGTTCGCCTCGGCGTTCGGCCTCAACATCGTGGCCGGCGATCAGTACATCGCCCTGGTGCTCCCGGCGCGCACCTACCGGGCCGAGTTCGCGAAGCGGGGCCTCGCTCCGACCAATCTGTCGAGGCTCTGCGCGGATTCGGGAACGGTCACCTCGCCGCTCGTCCCGTGGAACTCGTGCGGCGCCTTCATGGGATCGACGCTGGGAGTCGGCACCCTGCTCTATCTGCCGTTCGCATTCTTCAACATCCTCAGCCCGTTGCTGAGCGTCATCTACGGATTCGTGGGGTTCAAGATCGAGAAGGTCGAACCGGAGAAGGAAAGAGAGACGCATGTCTGATGATCGATACACGGGGCCCGTGGGATTCGCGGTCTTCTCCGTGCCCGCAGGCGCGGATCTCACCCCCGTCACCGAGGAGCTGCGCCGGCTCGCCGTGACGCACGGGGCGGAGATCCTCGACGTCGAGCTGGTCTCCGCCGACGGCGGGGTCGCTCGGGCCGAGCTGCCGGAGGAACTCGCCTCGATCGAGACGGATCTGCTGGATGCGGATGACCTCGCGGTGATCGTCGGGGAGCTGAACCGGGGCGAGAACGCGCTGGTGGTGATCTACGAGGATCGCACACTCGCGAGCCTGGCGGATCGGATCGACGCCGCGGGCGGGCGGGAGCTGCTCACGGGCGGCATCGCCGCAGCCGACATCGCTGAGAAGGAGAGCTGAGCATGGGACTGTTGAAGACTGCGGCGCGTGCAGCGGTAGCCGCGAGAGTGGTCGGAAGCGTGCAGCGCCGCCAGCATCAGAGATGGGCGGCGCAGGACGCGGCGGCTGCGGCGGCCGCTCCCGCTGCGGCTCCGCCCGTCGCGGCACCATCACCTGCACCCACCGCCGGCGATCAGCCGTCGCTGCTCGATCAGCTCGCGCAGCTCGGTCAGCTCCGTGATGCGGGGGTCCTCAGCCCGGAGGAGTTCGAGGTGCAGAAGCAGCGCCTCCTCGCCTGAGGCGATTCGGCCGACGGTCTCCGACCGTCGGCGAGCGATCAATCGATCTCGGGGAGCGAGCAGCCGGCCTGCTCCGCGTAGAGCGAGATGGCGCGGCGCGCGGCGGCGACTGTGATGCTGCCGCCGCCGACGATGTGCAGGCCGTAGGCGTCCTCGAGCGCGACGAAGTTCATCGCGACGTCGTCGAGCGGCCCGGTGAGGGCGAAGGACCCCTCTGCGACGCCGTCGGCCAGGATGCCGCGGTAGAGCGCGAGCTGCTCGTCGTAGAGGCGCTGCACCAGTTCGTCGTGAAGGGGCGACTTGCCGGCGAACACGTCGAACTCGTAGAGGATCCGCATCAGCGCATCGTCCGGGCCGCTCGGAAGGCCGGCGGCGACGGCCACCGCGAGCTTCGCGGCCGCGCCGGTCTCCTGCGCCCCCAGGGCCGCTCGCTCGGACCCGACTCGGGCCATCCCCGCTGCGTGCGCTTCGACCAGGATCGCGTCCAGATCGTCGTAGTAGTAGAGCAGGGCGCCGCGGGTGACCCCGGCCTGATTGGCGACGTCGGTGAGAGAGAGATTGCGCAGTCCGTGCTCGGCGGCCGCCTCCAGGGCGGCGTCGATGACTTCTCGGCGGCGCTGCTTCTGGGTGCTCGGGCGTGCCATGCAGTCAGTATGCCAGGTCTCGAGGGCGTGATCCTCGATCGCGAAATTATTTCTTGACAAGTTCGTAAAATAATTTACTCTTGAGTCAAATAACTTGATTCCCGACGCGGGAACCGATCCGGAACAGGAGATGACATGGCCGTCGACACCCTCTACCTCGGTGGAATGATCCGTACCTTCGATCCGGAGCAGCCGTGGGCCGAGGCCCTCGGCGTCACCGGGGATCGGATCAGCTATGTCGGCTCCGCGGCCGATGCCCCCGCGGCCCACCGGACCGTCCAGCTCGAGGGTCGGCTGATCACCCCCGGCGTCGCGGACACGCACAACCATCTGCTGCTCGGCTACGACGACCTGGCGGTCAGCCTCGACCAGGTGCAGAGTCTCGACGTGGTGCGCGCTCGCATCGCGAAGTTCGCCGAGGAGCACCCCGAGCTCGAATGGATCTGCGCCGAGAACGCGCTCTATTCGGTCGTCGAGGGGCGTCGCCCCTGTGCGGACGACCTCGTGGGCGTCACTGACAAGCCCGTCTTCATCACCACCTACGACCAGCACTCGGTATGGCTCAACCGGCCCGCGCTCGCCAAGCTCGGAATCCTGAACGGCGGCGACATCGCGTGGGGCAATCCGGAGATCGACGCCCGCACCGGTGAGCCGACCGGGTGGGTGACCGACTTCTACACGAGCGCGATGACCATCGACGGCCTCGCCGAGCTGCAGCGCGACATCCCGATGTACTCGCCGGATCGCCGCTACCGCAAGATCACGAACAGCCTCGAGATGGCCGCGCGCTTCGGGATCACGACCGTGGTCGAGCCGCAGGTGCCGCTCGCCGAGCTCGACCTCTTCGCCCGTGCCGAGCGGGAGGGCAAGCTGACCTCGCGCACCATCGCCGCGATCTACCACCCGGTCGGCGCCGACGGCGACTTCCGCACCCGCATCACCGAGGCCATCAGGGAGACTCCGCAGCACGAGCGCTTCACCCTCGGCCCGGTCAAGCTCTACGCCGACGACGTCATCGAGCCGCACACCGCCGCCATGCTCGAGGACTACGCGAATCGCCCCGGCCATCGCGGGCACACGAGCCTCGAACCGACCGAGTTCACCAGGCTGTTCGTCGAGCTCGACCGCCTCGGCTATCAGGTCCACACGCACGCCACGGGGGACTGGGGCATCCGTCTCACCCTCGACTCGATCGAGGCCGCGCAGCGCGCGAACGGCGCACGCGACGCCCGGCACGGGATCGTGCATGTGGAATGCCTCGCGCCCGAGGACCTGCCGCGTTTCAACGCGCTCGGCGTCGTCGCCGCGATGCAGCCCCGGCACGCCTCGCCCGATCTCGTGGCCGGCACCTGGATGGAGAACGTCGGCGAGGCCCGCTGGGACCGCGCCTGGCGGTTCAAGTCGATGATCGACTCCGGCGCCCGCGTGACCTTCTCCAGCGATTGGCAGGTGGGGGAGATGGATCCGCTCGTCGGCCTCTACAGCGCGATGACCCGTGCCCGCCTCGACGGAAGCGACGCCTGGACCATGGGCGAGCGCCTCGACCTCGATCACGCGCTCGAGGCCTACACGAAGGGTGGCGCCGATGCGTTCCACCACGAGGGCGCGCTCGGCATGCTCAAGACCGGATACCTCGCGGACCTGGTCGTCTGGTCCGGCGACCTCTACGGCATGGAGCCGGCCGAGATGCTCCAGCAGAGCGCCGATCTCACCGTGGTCGGCGGCACGCCGATCCACGACGCGCGCGGCGAGCTCGGCGGCGCCCCCGCGGCCGCGGCCATGCAGGATCCCGCGGGCGCGGGCCAGAGCTGCGGTGAGCCCGGCTCGGACCACCACGAGCAC
>CAMFIY010000030.1 GCA_945952575.1 uncultured Leucobacter sp. | reverse complement strand
GTCATCGACTTGCCGGATCCCGATTCCCCGACGAGCCCGAGCGTCCGCCCGGCTTCGAGCGCGAAGCCGACATCGCGGAGGATCGGGCGCGCCTCGCCCTGCACGCGGACGTCGACGTCGAGTGCCTCGATCTCGAGGAGCGCGCTCATCTCATGCCTCCCATGGTGTTGCCGAGCCGGTCGCCCAGGATGTTGACGGCGCCGACGACCGCGACGATGCAGATGGCGGCGAACATGGACTCCTCGGTGTACCCCTGGAGGATGCCGGCCACGCCGTTGCCCACCATCGCGCCCCAGTCGGCCGTCGGCGCCTGCACGCCGAGGCCGATGAACGAGAGCCCGGCGAGGTCGATGAACGCGGATCCGAACGCGGTCGCGGCATTCGCCCAGATGAGGGTGGAGATGTTGGGCACGATGTGGCGGACCGCGATCGTGACCGGCCCGACACCCTGCACCTGCAGCGCCGCGATGTAGGGGAGATTCCGCTCCCGCAGCGCGGCGCTGCGGACGATCCTGGCGATGTAGGGGATGTACGCGATCGAGAGCGCGATGACCGCCGCGCCGAGGCCGGCGCCGAAGAGGGCTGCGGCGAGGATCGCGAGCAGCATTCCGGGGAAGGCGAACATGGCGTCGAGGACGCGGGACACCGCCACGTCGAACCAGCCTCCGACCCAGACGGAGACGAGTGCGATCGCGATTCCGCACAGCGTGGAGATCCCGATGACGAGGAACGGCCCGATGATCGCGGTGCGCGCACCCACGATGAGCCGGGTGGCGATGTCCCGCCCGTTCGCGTCCTGACCGAGCCAGTGGTCGATGGAGGGCGCGGCATAGGCCTGCGCGAGATTCACCGTGTTGGGATCCTGCTGGATCAGCAGCGGGCCGAGCGCGGCGACCAGCACCGCGGCGGCGAGCACCGCGACCGCGGCGATCCCGATCGGGCCGAGCACGGTTCTCGCACTCCTGCGGGGCATCCCGCCCGCCCGCTTCTGCGCGCGCTGCCCGGAGCGCGCCGATGCGAATACCGTCATCGTGCCCGACCTCCCGTCGAGATACGCGGATCGAGCAGTGCGTACGCGATGTCGATCACGGTGTTGAGGAGCACGAACGAGGCGACGTAGATCATGCAGATGGCCTGCACCACCGGGAAGTCCTTGTGCTGCACCGCCGTGACGAGGTAGCTGCCGAGTCCGTTCAGCTGGAAGACCTGCTCGACGACCACGCTGCCCGCGAGCAGAGCTGCCACCGTGAGCCCGGCCACCGTGATCACCGGCACCACTGCGTTCCGCAGCACATGCCGCCGCACGACCGCGATGAAGGGCAGGCCGCGACTGATCGCGGTCTGCACGTGGTCGCCGCCGAGCTCCTGCTGCACGGCCGCCCGGGAGAGCCGGGCGACGAAGGCGACGGAGGCGAGCGCCAGCGAGATCGCCGGGAGCACGAGATGGTAGAGCCGGTCGCCGACTCCCTCGCCCGTGCCGAACACGGGGAACCACTCGAGCTGCACCGCGAAGACCAGGGTGAGGACCACTGCGGCGACGAACGCCGGGACGGCCATCGAAGCGGTGACGAGACCCATCAGCACGCCGGTGACCCGCCCGGGCTTGAGCCCGGCGACGACTCCGATCACCAGGCCGCCCAGCACCACGACGAGCGCCGAGACGATGATCAGCCAGGCGGTGTTCTCGGCCCGCGGAGCGAGCAGCATGGCCACGCTGTCGTTCGAGATGATCGAGGTGCCGAGGTCGCCGCGGAGGAGACCCGCGATCCAGCGCCCGTATTGCACGACCACCGGCTGGTCGAGCGAGAACTGCTGCTTCAGGATCGCGATGGCCTCCGGGCTCACCGATCGGCCGTGCGTCAGGAAGGTCAGCGGGGTGCCGGGGGCGAGGTACAGCGATCCGAAGATCACGACGCTCGACACGAACAGGGTCGCGACCAGCCCGAGCACGCGGAAGGCGATGAACCGCCCCGTCGCCACGAACCAGTTCCGGCGCGGCTGCCTGAGCACGACGGCCTCCGTGCTGGTCTCCTGCCGCACGCGCGCAGGTGGACTCGACTCCGTCGTCGAGAGGTGGACACTCATCGGTTTCGCCGCCTCGCTTTCCGCCCTCCGCCGGGCTGGTCTCAGTCTCGACGGCGGCGCGCGGCCGGTGTGGCCCGACCGATCCGGATTCCGCGGAAGAGGCTGACCATCGCGCGGGAATCCGAACGGGGCGCCGAGCGGGTGCGAGGGGAGACCCTCGGGGAGCGCTACTGTTGTCTCAAATACGACGGTCGATGCGGACCGCGGCGAGCGCGATCCGGAATGCACGGGAGGTGGGCCTCATGGGGGTCTCTTTCGACGAGGTGGACCGGCGGATCATCGATCAACTGCGCCTCGACGGCCGGATGCCGTTCACCGAGATCGCGAGGAAGGTCAACATCTCGGAGGCGAGTGTGCGCAGCCGCTACCAGCGCCTGCGAGACCAGGGCGTCGTCGACGTGGTAGCGATGACCGACCCGATCCAGCTCGGAGCGCTGGAGACGCACCTCGCGCTCCACGTGAGAGGCGTCCGCCTCGACGAGGTCGCGACCGCCCTCCTGGAGCTCCCGGAGGTGCGCTTCATCGCGAGCGGCCTCGGCTCGTACGACCTGATCGTCAACCTGCAGACCTCGAGCATCAAGGGCATGACGGACACGGTGATTGATCGCATCCGACGACTGCGGGGCATCGAGACCGTCGATACCCTGACCGTTCACGAGATCGTGAAGGACTCCTTCATCTGGGAGGGGTTCGGCGACACGGACGGCGACCGCTCCCGGCGGTGAGCCTCCGCGCCCTTCGCGGAGAGGTCCCCGCTAGCGGCTCGCCGCCACCGCCTGGGCGAGCGACTTGCCGTTCTTGTACATCCGTCTGACCAGTTGCTGGTCCACCCGGTCGACGCCGGGCAGCCGTCGCACGACATCGAGGAACTCGACGCACTGGTCCATATCGCGGCAGGCGGCCTCCACGTAGATGTCGTGAGTACCGGAGACGAGCGCCACGTGGTTCGTCAACGGGAGATCCGCAAGGCTCTGCGCCACCGCGCGGATCGACAGCTTCCTGACAGAGATGAGGAGGCGGACGCCCTCGTAGCCCATCGCCACCGGGGAGCAGAGCGCGACGACGCTGATCACGCCCTGTTCCTGCAGCGCGGCGATCCGGGTGCGGACCGTCCCCTCCGAGATCGAGAGCTCCTTGGCGATGGAGGTGACGGCCCGGCGGCCATCCTCCTCGAGGATCGCCACGATGCGTCGGTCGATGTCGTCGATGCCCATGCTCCATTCTGACACCGCGGGCGGGGATCGCGTGCCGCACCCGGCAGGCGACCCCGACCCGCGCGCCTCACTCGGTGAGCAGCCGCGCGTCCTCGGGGCTCCAGCGGAGCCAGACGTCGTCACCCGGCGCACCGGCGCCGAGCGCGCCCTCCTGGCCGCTGGGGACGTCGATGGTCAGCTGCTGCTCGCCCGAGCCGAGCGCGACGATGAACCGCCACGAGTCGCCCAGGAAGACGGGAGTGACCAGACGCGTGCGGATCGCCCCGGGCTCATCGGCCGCCGCCAGGTGGACGCGCTCCGGGCGGACGGCGAGCGTGGCCCCGGTCCCGTCGGCGAGGGTTCCGTCCATCTGCGCCGGCACCTCGCCGTAGCCCTCCACGACCGCCGACCGGCCCGAGCCGCCGACGGTCACCGGGATGAGATTGCAGTTACCGATGAAGGCAGCGACGAAGCGGTTCTGCGGCCGATCGTAGATCTCGGTCGGCTTGCCGATCTGCTGCACCTCGCCCGCGCTCATCACCGCGATGCGATCCGACATGGTGAGCGCCTCCTCCTGGTCGTGCGTCACGTAGATGAACGTGATGCCGACCTCGCGCTGCATGCGCTTCAGCTCGACCTGCATCTCCTTGCGAAGCTTCTGGTCCAGCGCGCCGAGCGGTTCGTCGAGCAGGACCACCGCTGGCCGCCCGACGACCGCCCGGGCCAGCGCCACGCGCTGCCGCTGCCCGCCCGAGAGCTGATCCGGCTTGCGATCGGCGAGGTGCTCGAGCTGCACCAGCGCGAGCCCCTCCTTGACCTTCTGCGCGATCTCCGCCTTCGGGAGCTTCCGCACCCGGAGCTCGAAGGCGATGTTCTCCGCGACGCTGAGGTGCGGGAAGAGCGCATAGCTCTGGAAGAGCATGTTCAGATCGCGCTTCCGCGTCGGCAGCGTGTTCACGACCTTCCCGTCCAGCTGCACCGTGCCCGTGGTGGGCGTCTCGAAACCGGTGATCATCCGCATGAGCGTGGTCTTCCCGCACCCCGAGGGCCCGAGGATCGAGAAGAACTCGTTCGTCCCGATCTCCAGGTCGATGGGGTGGACCGCGACGTTGTCGCCGAAGGTCTTCGAGATGTCGGTCAGTTTCACGGCTGGTGCGTTCATCGCATGCGCTCCTCGGGTCGTCCGGGTGGGTGAGATACGGCCCCGGTCAGGAGGCGCGCACCTTCGTCCATCCGGCCTGCATGTACTTCAGGATGGGCGTGGGATCGAGGATGAACTCGGCATCCTTCAGGGTGTCCTGCGGCGGGAAGATGGCGGGGTTCTCCGCGATCTCGGGCTCGATGAACTCGGTCGCGGCGCCGTTGGCCACCGCGCTCATGTCCTTGTTCGCGGCCACCGCGGCGACCTCGGGCTTGAGCAGGTAGCTCAGGAACTTGTAGGCCGCATCGGTGTTCTTCGCGTCCTTCGGCATGGCGAAGCCGTCGACCCAGATCGTGCCGCCGCCCTGGGGGATGATGTAGTTCACCGCGGGGTTGGCCTTGATCGCCTCGGCCGTGTTGCGGCTGCCCCAGGCGAGCGCCACGCAGGCGTCCCCGGCGGAGACCAGGTCGTAGTAGTTGGTCGTGTTGTAGCCGGCGAGCAGGGGCTTCTGCTCGAGCAGCTTGTCGGTGGCCTTGGTGATATCGGCCTCGGAGGTCGTGGTGATGCTCAGCCCCTGCACCTGGAGCGCGGCCACGTAGGCGCCGATCATGTTGTCGAGCATGTAGATCTTGCCCTTGTACTTCGGGTCCCAGAGCGCATCCCAGCTCGTGATGTCCCCGCCCGTGCAGTCCCGGTTGTAGAGGATGCCGGTGGTGCCCCAGATCCAGGGCATCGAGTACTTCAGGCCCGGGTCGTAGGCGGGATCGGCGAACTTCTCGGAGATGTTCTCGATGCCCTCCATCTTGCTGTGGTCCAGCTCCTGGATCAGGTCCTGGCCCACCATCTGCGCGACGGCGGACTGGCTCGGCATGACGAGGTCGTAGCCCGAGTTGCCCGCGGCGACCTTCGAGATCATCGTCTCGTTGCTGTCGAACGTATCGAGGGTGACCTTGATGCCGGTCTCCTTCTGGAAGTCGGCGACGACGCTGTCGGGGATCTCCCCCGCCCAGGTGTGGAGGTTCAGCGTCTTGCCATCCGAGGCCTCCCCGCCGCCGCTGCAGCCGGTGAGCAGCAGGGCGGCGGTCGCGGTGAGGGCGACGGCGGTCGTGGTGAATCGCTTCATTGCATTTCCTTCGTGGTGAGTGGCTGGTGAGTGCCGGTGGTTCGTTCGCGGAGGCGCTATCGCATCATGATCCTGCGCATCTGCCCCACCCCGACGGAGAGGATGATGAGCAGGGTGAAGGCGATGAGGAGCGCCCCGAGCGCGTTGATCTCGGGCGTGAGCCCGGTCTTGAGCAGGCTGTAGATGCGCAGGGGCATGGTGGTCGTGCCGACCCCGTTCGTGAACGTCGAGATGACGATGTTGCCGAAGGAGGTCGTGAAGCTCAGCAGCCAGGAGGCGAGGAGCGCCGACTTCAGCAGCGGCAGCAGCACGCGCGTGAATGTCTGCCAGGGGGTGCAGCCGAGGTCGACGGAGGCTTCGGGGAGGCTCGGATCGAGGGCGGAGATCGCGCCCAGCATGATGAGGGTGGTGAGCGGCAGCGCGATGATGAGATGCCCGAGCACCATCGTCGGGATCCCGAGCGGGATCTTGGCGGTGCTGAACACGGTCAGCATGGCGACGCCGAGCACGATCTCGGGGATGATGAGCGGCAGCAGGATCGCGCCCATGAAGACGGCCTTGCTCCTGCCCTTGTAGCGGTCGAGCCCCATCGCGCTCAGCAGGCCCACCACGGTCGCGAGGGTCGCTGCCGAGATGCCGACGATGACGCTGTTGAGGACGGTCTCGAGCAGCGGCTGGTCTCTCAGCAGTACCCCGTACCACTCGAAGGTGAAGCCGCCCCATCGCGCACCCGACTTGGATGAGTTGAAGGAGTAGACGATGACCGCGACGATCGGGATGTAGAGGAAGACGATCAGCGCCCTCGCGAGGATCCTGACGAGCCTATCCATCGGCCAGTCCCTTCTTCCGGCGACCCATGAACAGGGCCGCGATGAGCATGGTGACCACCATCAGCACGAGGAGCGCGATCGAGAGCGCCGCACCGACTGGCTGGTTCCTGAACTCCGTGTAGAGCGTCACGATGAGGTTGCCGACCAGCGGATCCTTGCCGCCTCCGAGCAGCACCGGGATGACGAAGATACCGAGCGTCGGCACGAAGGTGAGCAGGAAGGCGCCGATGATGCCGGTCTTGCTGAGCGGGATCAGCACGCGGAAGTGCGTCGCCCACCAGCCGCAGCCGAGATCGGAGGCCGCCTCGCGCAGGCTCGGATCGATGGCGCGCATCGAGGCGTAGATCGGGAAGATCGCCGTCGGCAGGAACGAGTAGAGGAGCCCGAGCATGACCGCGGTCTGGCTCGGCACGATCGATTCGCCCTCGACCCCGAAGAGCCCGAGGAGTGAGATCACCGGCCCGCCGCTGCCGAGGAGGTTGATCCAGGCGAAGGTCCGGACGAGGAAGTCGGTCCAGAACGGGATGATGATGAGGACGATCAGCAGCGCCTGCGTGCGCGGGCTCTGCGAGACGAGGAATGTCGACATCACGTAGCCGGCGACGAGGCAGAACACCGTGTTCAGCGCCGCCATGCCGAGGCTGTAGACGATCGTCTTCCCGTAGGCCGGATCGAAGAGCGCCGTGTAGTTCTCGAGTGTGAAGCCGCCGACCACGCGCCCGTAGGGATCGCTCGTCGCGAAGCTGTCCTTGACGATCAGCAGCAGCGGCACGATGGCCAGCAGCAGCACGCTGAGCGTTCCGGGCAGCAGCAGGAGCAGCGCGGTCGTGTTCCGCTGCCTGCTCGGGTTCTGCAGGCGGAGCACCGTCGTGTTCGCCATCGGCACCGTCCTTCCGTCATTGGAATTGCTCCAGGATCGATCTCCATCGTGGAGCAGCGGGTGACGGGTGAACAGAGTCCGAAATCAGGATTTCGCAGAAGTGATCGCGAATCCTGACGTTTTCCGCAGCGGAGTCACGGCCGGGGTTCGCGCCTCGCGGCTCACACCCCCAGGTAGGTCGAGTACCAGTTCGGAGTCACGAGCAGCGGCACGTGGTAGTTCCGCCCTGCCCCGCCCTCGGCGATCGCGAACTCGATGACCACTCTCGGGAAGAAGGTGTCGTGATTCCGCGGCGCGTAGTAGTCGCCGACCGCGAAGACCAGCCGGTACTCGCCCGCGCCGACCCCGCCGGGCGTCAGCGTGCGCTCGCGCCCGCCCTCGTCGGTCGTGCCGGCCCCGATCTCGGCCCATCCCCCGGTCTCGCGGCGTTCCAGCACCACGCGCATGCCGGCGGCGCCTCCGCCGGAGAGGTGGTCGAGGACGTGGGTGTCGATGGTCGCGTTGGTCATGCGATGCATCCCTTCTGTGAGTCGGTTGGAGCAGAGTACACGGTTGCGCCGTGCGGAATACGTTCGGATCACGATCCACTTCCGCGAAATCCGCAGTCATTCGCCGTGAGATGATGAGGCGACTCGGGCACCGTCGAAGCATGGGCCGAGAACGGCCGCGACGAAGAGGAGGCCCGCTGTGGACCGCAGCACCCGCGTGATCGACACCTACGTCCTCGACAGCCTGCGCGGCGGGCTGGCGGCCGGGATCCCGGTCCGCCTGGAGGCCGAGCGGCCGGACGGGAGCTGGGAGGTGCTCGGATCGGGGGTGACGGGCACCGACGGCGGATCCGGCGACCTCTCGGGAGCGGGCGCCCCCTCCGGCTCGCTCCGCTTCGTCTACGACGCCCGCGAGTACTGGAGCGGCCTCGAGCGGCCCCCGCTCTTCCCGCGGTTCACGATCGCGTTCGAGGCGCCGGCCGACGACGGCGACTACGACCTCGTCGTCCTACTCGGCCCCTACGGGTACACGACGTACCGCGGGGACTGAACGCGCGGCGCCCGCCCGGCGCGAACCGGGCGGGCGGGAACGGGCCGCTCGATCGCGGGTCAGTCGACGAGATCGGTGAACTGATCCGGCTTCTCGAAGACGTCGATCGCGATGAGTCCGGCGTGGTTCACCTTGTGGTTCGGCACGCCGCCGGGGATGAGGTACGACTCGCCCGCGCGGTACGAGGTCGTCACGCCGTCGACGGTGATGTCGCACTGTCCCTCGAGGATCAGGCCCCACTCGGCGCCCTCGGAGAGGTCGTCGGAGCTGCCCCCGTTCGGCTCGGTGAAGAGCAGCATCTGCCCGCCGTCGCTCAGCGACCGCGCCCAGCCGTCCTCTTCCGGGAATTCGAAGCGCGCGAGCTTGTCGAGGAACTCGGGGAAGACCGGCACCTCACGGGTGCGCTTGCGCCCCTCGCGCTGCGGGATGACCTCGGCCCGGGGCGCCGTGCGCTTGAGGGCGAAGCGATCCGGATCCTCGAAGATGGTGAACCCCACGGTGCCCGCAGCGTGCGACATGGCGTGCGGCACGCCCTCGGGGATGAAGAAGGCGTTGCCCGCGGGGTAGTCGACGGTCTCGCCGCCGATCGTGATCGAGGTCCTCCCCTTGATGACGTAGCCCCACTCGTTGCTGTTGACGTGCTCGGGTGCGGAGTAGTCCTCCGGCTCCTCGGTGAAGATGACGAGGACGCGATCCGACATCGCCGGCACGGGCGGCTCGGGATCGAAGTCGGCCAGCACGGGCAGGTTGCGGAAGAAATCGGGGAAGTACGTCATCGGTCGGCTCCTCAACATGAGTTTCTGGGCGGCGGATCCGGTGATCACCGGCCACTCTGGTCACGGTATTTCCCGCGATACGCGCCGATCAACGCGATCGGCTGAGGATTTCCGCGGTATTGCGGCGCCATTTTGCGGAAATCCGTAGTCGCGGGCGTAGCCTGATCCTCATGGAACACGCTGACATCGTCGTTATCGGAGCCGGTCTCTCCGGCCTCACCGCAGCCTGGGAGTTGCACAAGGCCGGGCACCGGGTGACCGTGCTCGAGGCCCGGGATCGGGTGGGAGGCCGCAGCTGGTCGGCGCAGCTCGACAACGGGGAGACCACCGAGCGCGGCGGGGAGTACATCTTCCCGGGCGAGCACGCGATCCGCATGCTCGCCGCGGAGATGGGCGTGCCGATCCTCTCGCACGGCATCCGCTACGCGCGTCGCTCGGTGAACGGCCGCATCATCTCCTTCGAGGAGCTCGGCTCGACCGGCAGGCGCGTCACCGAGACGCTCGCGCGGATGATCGCGGACGGCGCGACGCGCGTCTCGCTCGAGACCGCCTTCGCCGAGGCGCTCGGCGCGGACTACCGGCTCGACCCCGTCTATCGCCGGACGACCACCTCCGCCGCGAGCGATCCGACGCTCGTGAGCGCGGAATCGGTGCTGCTGCACGAGTCGTCTGCCGACGGCGGCTACATCGAGGACGGCGGGCACCTCGTGGGCGGCAACCAGCGGCTGACGCTCGAGATCGCGCGGCGGTTGGGCGATCGGATCCGCCTGGAGCACCCGATCGCGAGGCTGGACCAGTCGGACTCGGGCGTGCAGATCGAGCTGGTCGACGGCACCCGGATCGACGCCGACGCCGCGGTGCTGACGGTGCCGCTGCCGATCCTGCGCCGCCTGGAGCTCGGCTTCGCCCTGCCGGAACCGCAGCAGCGCGCGCTCGACCACCGGATCATGGGTCAGGCCGCAAAGCTCGGCGTGCCGTTCCGCCGGGCGGACGACGACATCGCCCTGCAGAGCCCGGATCACACCTGGTGGTCGTGGAACTCCCTCTCGGTCGACGGCGAGCACCGGATCCCGGCGCTCTCATGCTTCGCGGGCGGGCTCGCGCTCGACGCGCTCGACGTCACAGGCGGGCCCGAGGCCTGGACGCGGGCGCTGCGAGAGCTGCGACCGCAGCTCGAGATCTCGGGCGACGTGCTGCTGAGCGTCTGGAACGCCGACGAGCCGTGGACGGGCGGGTCCTACACCGCGGCGGGCTTGGACTGGAGCCCCGACGACATGGGCGTCTTCGACGTCGCCGCCGGCCGGGTCGCGATCGCCGGCGAGCACACGGGTCTCGCGCAGTCGCTGGCCGGCGCGGTCGCCTCGGGCTACCGCGCCGTCGCGGCGCTCCGGCCGGTGCTGGCGGCATGAGCGGCGGGCTTCCGTTCGAAGAAGTCGATGTCGTCGTCATCGGCGCGGGCTTCGCGGGACTCGTCGCCGCGCGGGAGCTCGGCGCCGCAGGGGCGAGCGTGCTGCTGCTCGAGGCGCGGGATCGCATCGGCGGCCGCACCTGGACCGACCACCGCTTCGGCCGGGATCTCGAGATGGGCGCCAACTGGGTGCACTGGGTGCAGCCGCACGTCTGGGCCGAGATGACCCGCTACGGGCGCGGGATCGAGCGCAGTCCGGCCGCCGAGGAGGCGTTCTGGCGCGGTGCGGACGGCGGCGCGCGCAGCGGCTCGATCCAGGAGTTCATGGCGCTGATCGACGACGGCCAGCAGCGACTCGTCGACGACGTGCGCGAGGCCATGCCGCGCGGCGTCGAGCCGACGGTCGGCAGGATCCGGGCGCTCGACCGGATGAGCATCCAGGATCGCTTCGACGCGCTCGGCCTGGACCCCGAGGCCCGCGCCGCGAACGAATCGGTCTGGGTCGGGCACGTGAACGCGCCGCTCGACCAGGTGGGGCTCTCGAGCGCGCTGCGCTGGGTGGCCGCCACCGGCGGGCACTGGCAGCTCATGCACGAGGCCTCGGCGACCTACCGCGTCGTGGGCGGGATGCGCGGCTTCGCGGAGGGCATCGCCGCCGACGTGCGCGGCGAGATCCGCCTGGGCGCGCACGTCGTCGCGGTGACGCAGACCGGCGGCGAGGGCGCCGACGGCGGCGCGATCGTCGAGACCGCGGACGGCTCGCGGATCCGCGCCCGCAGAGTCGTCAGCACGCTGCCCGTGAACGCGAGCGGAGGGATCCGTTTCGACCCGCCCCTGCCCGATGCCTGGCGGCGACAGCTCGCAGAGACGGTGGCATCGCAGGGCACCAAGGTCTGGCTCAAGGCCCGCGGGCACGTGCGTCGCTTCTTCGCCTACGCCACCCAGGACGACGCGCTCTCCGTGCTCAAGGCCGAGTTCACCGGATCGGACGCGGACGGGGACTTCACGATCCTCGTCGCCTTCGGTCCGGACCGCGCCCGCATCGACATCGAGGACCTCGCCGGGATGCAGGCCGCCGTGGACGCGTTCCGGCCCGGCATCGACATCATCGACGCGACCATACACGACTGGATGGCGGATCCGCTCTCGCGGAACACCTGGATGACGCACCGGCCCGGTCAGCTGACCCGGGATCTGCTCGAACTGCAGCAGCCGCAGGGCGCGCTGCACTTCGCGACGACCGACAACGCGAACCTCTGGGGCGGCTTCATCGACGGGGCGATCGAGAGCGGACTCAGGGAGTCGCGCCGGATCATCGACGCGCTGCGGTAGCCCCGCGCATCAGTACCGACGCGCTGCGGCGGCCCCGCGCCGAGGAGTCCCGACGCGCCGCCTCGACTTGCGAAGATGCGGCGCGTCGGGACTCCTCGCGCGGAGGACGAGTGATGAGGGCTCAGCCGGCGAAGACCACGCGACCGTCGACGACGGTGAGGCGGATCGGCAGCTCCGGCAGCTCGTCCGGCGTCGCCGCGACGGGATCCGAGGCCCAGACCGTGAGGTCGGCCACCGCCCCGCACTCCAGCACGCCACGATCCGCGTGACCGCGAGCCTGGGCCGGCCACAGCGTGTAGGCGAGCAGCGCCTCCTCGCCGGTGAGCCGCTGCTCGGGCTCGAACACGGTCGCCGCAGCGTTGCCCGGCGTGTGCCGGCCGCGCGCCCAGGCCATGCCGATCCGCGGGTCGTACTGCGCCACCGGCCAGTCCGATCCCAGGTTCAACCGGACGCCGGCGTCGAGGACGCTGCGCACGCGGTACCCGGTCGACTCGCGCCCCTCGCCGAGCCTGACGGCCCAGTTGTCGCTGCGATCCTCGGCCCGCCACTGCATGTGGAGCGGCTGCATCGAAGCGGTCACGCCCTCGCCGGCCGGGCGTGCGTCGTCGACGTCGCGCAGCCGCACCACGTCCTCATCGGCCAGCACCTCGAGATGCTCGATCGAGTGGAACGGCAGGCCCCCGCGCGCGGGCAGCGTCGCATAGACGTCCAACACGCGGCTCACCGCGTAGTCCCCGACGGCGTGCGTCGCGATCTGCATGCCGGCGTCGTGGTAGGCCCGCACTACTTCGGCGTAGCGCTCCCAGCTCGGCCAGAACGATGCGACTCCGTCGCCGCAGGTGTCGGGCGTGTGCAGCCAGGCCGTGCCGGTGTCGATGACCCCGTCGCTGAAGAGCTTGATCGCCCCGGTCTGCCAGAGGCGCCCGGCACGATCCTTCGCCGAGATCACGCGGGCCACGTCCGCGTCCGTGTCGCCGACCGCATGCCAGTGGTGCACGGTCACCCGGTGATCCAGCTCGCCCCGGAGCTCGAGCTCCTCGAGCAGGTCGACCGTCGCATCCTTGCCGTCCATGATCGCGCCGCCGGTCAGGCCGGCGGCCGCCAGTCGTCGGAACATGTCCCGCAGCGCGTCGCGATCCTCGTCGTGCGAGGGTGCGGGCGCCGCGTCGAAGACGAGCTGGTAGGCGCTCGGCTCGCGCAGCTCACCCGTCGGCACCCCGTCGGCGTCGACCACGATCTCGCTCGCGTCGTCGAAGTCGCGCGCGCCCGCGATCCCGGCCGCGGCGAGCGCCGGAGCCGTCGCGAGGCCGGTGTGCAGGTCGTAGCAGATGAGCGCGATCGGGCGCCCGGGCGCTACGTCCTCGAGGAGGGCGCCGCGCATGCCGTCGTGCTCGAACGGCTCGTACTCGAGATTCCAGCCGCGCAGCCAGGCCCCTTCGGGCAGCCGCGCGTGCTCGGCGGCGAGCGCGGCGCGGATCTCCTCGATGGTGCCGAGTCCGCCGAGGTCGACCCCGGCGGTCACCTGCGCCGCCCAGTGGGGGTGCGTGTGCGAGTCGAACAGGCCCGGCGTCACCGTGGCGCCGGCGACGTCGCGCACCGGGATCCCGAGCCCGGCGGCCAGGTCCCGTATCGCGGCGTCGTCGCCGATCTCGACGATTCGGCCGTCCCGGATCAGCAGCCCCGTGTCACCCGCGTGCTCCGCGGTGTTGGTGCGCAGCCGCGCGCCGATGAGCGCGAGGTCGCCGCCAGCCGATGCCATGACGATCAGTCCTTGATGATCGTGTAGTGCTTGCGCAGCGTCTCGTGGACGATCCACGTGCCCTCCCAGCCGGAGGGGGTGACCATCACATCGCCGGCCACGAAGAGCTCGGGCTCGGCGCCCGCCACCTCGAGGGTCACCGATCCGGAGAGGATCGTGCAGATCTCGGTGTAGCCCACCCGGGTAGCGGTGAACGCGCCCGGAGTGCATTCCCAGAGGCCGGTGTCGATGCGGTCGTCCTCCCAGATCGCGACCGCCGACTCGGCGGTGCCGGGAACGGTCGCGGTGGGCTTGTCGGTCTTCGGGCCGAGGTCGGCGCCGGCGGTGTCGTGGTGTGCGACGGTGGGTGTTGCCATGGGATGGTTCTTCTCTCTGTGCTGCGGACCGGACTAGTGGCGCCCGGTGATGACGTCGGCGATGTGCGCGATCGGCGAGGTGCTCTGCCGCCCGGCCAGCTCGCTGCGATCCGCCATCCCGTAGGCCGTGTAGAGGCCCTTGGTCGCGATCCAGCGCAGCGGCTCCGGCTCCCACTTGCGCACCCGGTGGTTCACCCAGGGCAGGGTGACCAGATCGCTCTCGCGGCCGAGGATCAGGTCCGCGATCGTGCGGCCCGCGAGGTTGGTCGTGGTGACGCCGGTGCCGACGTAGCCGCCGCCCCAGGCGATACCGGTCTCGCGGTCCAGGCCGACCGTCGCCGCCCAGTCGCGCGGCACGCCGAGCACGCCCGACCAGACGTGATCGATGGCCGCGCCTCGCGTCGCGGGGAAGAAGCGGTGCAGGATCTCGCTGAGCGTCTCGACGGTGGCGAGGGAGGTCTGGCCGTCGAGATCGGTCTTCGAGCCGTACTTGTAGGGCACGCCGCGGCCGCCGATGGCGATCCGGTCGTCGGCGGTGCGTTGCGCGTACATGTAGACGTGGGCGAAATCGCCGAGCACCTCGCCCTGGTTCCAGTGCAGCTCATCCCATACCTCGGGTGAGAGCGGCTCGGTCGCGATCAGCGAGGAGTTCATGGGCAGCCAGAGGCGGCGCAGGCCCTTGAGGCCGGCGGTGAAGCCTTCGGTCGCACGCACGACGTAGTCGGCGGTGACGGTGCCGTGCGTCGTGTGCAGCTTGTGCGGGGCGATCTCGATGACCCGGGTGCCCTCGTAGATCTCGACGCCGGCGCGCTCGCAGGCCGCGGCGAGGCCGGAGGCGAGCTTGGCGGGCTGGATCCGCGCGGCGTGCGGGTGCCAGACGGCGGCCCGCGTGCGCGCGACGTTGATCTTGGC
>CAMFIY010000029.1 GCA_945952575.1 uncultured Leucobacter sp. | reverse complement strand
CCTGGAGATAGTAGGGAGCACTGGTGCCGCCTGTCACTGTGCCAAACTGGGAAAACTCAGCTATCAGATCGACATTCGGTACACTCTGCGCATGACTCTGGATCTTCGGGCGATCGTGCGCGCGGTCGGCGGCGAGTGCGTCCCGCAGCGCGTGCCGGCTCATGCCTCTCTCGACGGTCTCGCTCGACTGAGCGAGTACGTCGTCGTCGGCAGCACCGATTACGCGACGCTTCTGACGGGCTCGCCGGAAGAGCTGCGCGATCGTCTCGCCAGCGGTGAGGAAACCGTCGAACTCATGTCCCGAGCGGTATATGTCAGCGGTCACGACGATCCCGCGCTGCGCGCGTTGCTGGCACGGCGCCGCATGACGGCCGTACTCGGCGCGGGCGATCCGGCCGAGCCCTCGGCGGGCGGCGAGGTCGCGCTGCACGCCAGGATAGCGGCGCTGATCGCGGAGGATCAGGCCGCGGCGGATCGACTGGTCACGGCGGGTACCAAGGTCCTGACCCAGGTGGCGCGACGCGGCGGGGCGACTGCGGCGATCGCCGAGCTCGCGCACCGGATCGACGGCTGGGCGGTGCTCCTCGACGCGCACGGCCAGCTGATCGCGAGCGCCGGAGCCGGCCGGCTGCACATCGACGACGCGACCGCCGTCGCGCTCGGTCGACCCGTGCGCGTCCGGCATCCCGGCCTCCAGGTGCACCAGGTCGGCTCGGATCGGGATCTCGCCGGCTACCTCGTGATCGCCTCCCGCTCGAGCGTGACCAGCCGCAATCGCGACCTCGCGTCGCAGGCCGCCGCCCTCTTCGATCTGGTGCTCCGCACGCGGGACCCCTCGCTGACCGAGCACCTCGGCCGGGAGGCGCTGCTCGGCGTCCTGCTCGCCGGCGGCCCGGACGCCGCGGACCTGCTGCGACGCTGGGGCGTCCGCGAGACCGGACTCACCGCATTCGAGCTCGGTGCACGCACGCGCACGATCGATCTGGAGCGCCTCACCGTGCGCTGGTTCGACGAGCTCCGGATGGAGCACATCCTCGTCGGGGAGCGCGGGCGGGTGCGCGGCTTCGTGCCCGACGACCTGGCCGAGGAGCTGGCCTCGCGCGTCGCGGCGTTCAGCCCGCTCGGCAGCGGATCCGTGCATCTCGGCCTCGGCGTCCCGGCGCCCGCGGAGCTGCTCCGGCGCAGTGCGATCCAGGCGAAGCAGGCGCTCGATTCGGCGCTCGAGGACGGCCGCACGGTCGTGCGGTACACCGAGCTGCCCACCGTCGACTTCGTGCTCGAGGCGCTGGCCGGTGAGCCCGCCGCACAGCTCGCCGCGGTGCTCGACGGTCTGCGCGACGCCGCGGGCGAGCACGGCGCGCTCACCGAGACCCTGCGTATATTCCTCTCGGAGCATGGAGGCCACCGGGCGAGCGCGATGCGGCTCGGGATCCACCGCCAGACCCTGGTCTCGCGCGTGCGGAGGATCGAAACCCTGACCGGGCTCTCACTGGATCGCGCGGACGATCGGGCGGCCGCCTGGATCGCGCTGCGCGCGCTCGGCCGCTGATCTGAGCCGGGCCCTCGCGCGGACCCCGGGGCTCGGCGCGTCGGCCATCCGGCCCCGAGCCGGGTGTCTGCGCGGGGTGGGCTACAGCTCGCCGAGCAGCGCCTTCCAGTACCCGCGCCACTCCTCGATCCGCTCGCCGTCGGGCAGATCATCCTGGCTCACCGCGAGGATGATCCGCTCCGCATCCTTCTGCACCGCGGAGACCTCGATCTTCCCGGCACCCGCGAGCCGCGCGCGCCAGAAGGTGCGCTTCTCCGTGCGCGCTCGGCGGGCGTTCTCCACGGCGTGGCCGAGATGCTGTGCTGCGGCTCCCGGGCCGGACTCCCAGGCGTCGACCGCCTCGTCGCGATCGAGCGGCAACGTGCGGCTCGCGCCGACTCGGAACGTGCCCGTCGACGACTGTCCGGGCACGCGCAGGCCGGCGTGCTGCTCGTAGGCGATCGCGATCCCCTGCGCCCACCAGTCGACGCTCTTCAGGTCGTCGGAGACCGCCGCGCGTGCGAGGCGTGCGATCTCCGGATGCGCCAGGGAGCGCGCGCCGGCGGCCTCGAAGTAGTCGACCCATTCGCTCCACAGTCGGCCCGTGGCTCGTTCGATCCCCGGAATGCTCGTGCTCCGCGTCTGGTTGCCTGCGTTGCTCGCCATGCTCACTCCCTCGTTCGTCGGTCGCCCGCGTGCGGCCCGGCCCGACTACAGCTTCAGTCTGAACTCCCGCTCATGATCCCACGCCTCGGCCCAGCCGACTCCCTCGAAGAGGCTCGACAGCAGCATTCCGGTGAATCCCCAGACGATGTGGCCGCCGAAGCGGGTGTCGAGTTCGAAGGCCGCTCCGCGGAACGTCCGCGGGCCGCGCCTCAGCACCGAAGTGCCGCGAGCGCCCGGATCCAGCAGCTCGGCGACGGGCACCCGCATCACCTCGACGGACTCGCTGCGGTCGGCGGCAACCTGACTGGGCCGCTGCCACCAGCCGATCACCGGGGTGACGAGATTGTTGCTCACCGGGATGTGCAGCTGCGGGAGCTCGCCGATGATCTCGACGCCGCTCGGATCCAGTCCGGTCTCCTCCCGCGCCTCGCGCAGCGCGGTCGCCGCCCGGTCATCGTCGCCGGGCTCGACGCCGCCGCCGGGGAAGGCGATCTGGCCGGGGTGGTGCCGCATGGTGTCGGCGCGGCGCGTGAGCAGCACGTCGAGCTCAGGGGGCACGCTGCCGCCCCGCGGCGGACGCGCGGGGATCTCGTCGAGCGCTCCGAAGAGGATCAGGACGGCGGACCGGCGCGGTCGAGTGTCACCCGGCTCGGCCTGAGGCGAGAAGTCGATGCCGAAGCCGTGCTCGACGGCAGCGGCGAGCTGGGCTCGCGCGGAGGCCGGGGTGGGCGCTGCCGCGCTCGGCTCCATGCTCAGCCCTCGGCGAGCAGGTCGCCGATCCCCTCCGGCACCCGCTGCGAGCGGGCCCACGGCTGGTGCTCGCGTCGCTCCACCCGCCGAACGCGCTTGGTCTCGTCGGCACGGACCTGAGTGAGGACCGCGATCACGGCGGCACGCTCCTCGTCGCTCACGCCTCGGGTGATGAAGCGGAACTCCGCTCCGTGCAGGACCTCGTCGACGGGTCCGGCGGATTCGCGCCGAGCGGCGTCGCGCGCGGCCGCATCCGGGGGCACCTCCGCGGTGCTCTCGATGTCCGGCTCGGCGGGGGCGGGCGCCGCCGCGACCGGAATCGGTTCGGCCGGTTCGGCTTCCGTGGCGTCGTCGAGGCCTGAGGTCTCGCTCTCGAGGATCTCGGGATCGAGGATCCCGCGATCCGCCATGGCGTCGAAGATCGGGGTGCTGCTGCTCGGAGTCTCCTCCGGCGCCTCTCGCTCGCTCACGTCGAAACCTCCTGCCTCAGAGCGGGATGTTGCCGTGCTTCTTGGCCGGCAGCTCCTCGCGCTTGCCGCGCAGGCCGCGCAGCGCCTTGATGACGGCGAGGCGAGTGCCTGCGGGCTCCAGCACATTGTCGAGCTCGCCGCGCTCGGCCGCGAGGAACGGGGAGGTGACGTCGGCCGTGTACTTCGCGGTCAGTTCGGCGCGCAGCGCCTCCACGTCCTCGCCGCGCTCGGCGGCGGCGGCCAGCTCCTTGCGGTAGAGGATGTTCACGGCGCCCGCGCCGCCCATGACGGCGATCTCGGCGGTGGGCCAGGCGATGTTGAAGTCGGCGCCCATCTGCTTCGATCCCATCACGATGTAGGCCCCGCCGTAGGCCTTGCGCGTGATGATCGTGACGAGCGGCACGGTGGCCTCGGCGTAGGCGTAGAGCAGCTTCGCGCCGCGGCGGATCACGCCCTGGAACTCCTGGTCGGTGCCGGGCAGATAGCCGGGGACGTCGACGAGGGTCAGGATCGGGATCGAGAACGCGTCGCAGAAGCGCACGAACCGCGCGGCCTTCTCGCTCGCATCGATGTTCAGGGTGCCCGCCATCTGCGCCGGCTGGTTCGCGATCACGCCGACGGTGCGGCCCTCGACGCGGCCGAAGCCGATGAGCATGTTGGGGGCGAACAGCGGCTGCACCTCGAGGAAGTCGCCGCTGTCGAGGATGGCCTCGATGACGATCTTCATGTCGTAGGGCTGGTTCGGGCTGTCGGGGATGACGCTGTTGAGGCGGCGATCCGCGTCGGTGATCTCGAGCGCGGTGTCGCTGTCGTAGACCGGGGCCTCGGCCAGATTGTTGTCCGGCAGGAAGCTGATCAGCGCGCGGGCGTAGTCGAGCGCGTCGAGCTCGTCGTTCGCGAGATAGTGCGAGACGCCGCTCGTCTTGTTGTGGGTGAGCGCGCCGCCCAGCTCCTCGAAGCCGACGTCCTCTCCCGTGACGGTCTTGATCACGTCGGGGCCGGTCACGAACATGTGGCTGGTCTTGTCGACCATGATCACGAAGTCGGTCAGCGCCGGCGAGTAGACGGCTCCGCCCGCGGATGGCCCCATCACGATCGAGATCTGCGGGATCACGCCCGAGCTCATCGTGTTGCGGCGGAAGATCTTCGCGTAGTTGGAGAGCGAGACCACGCCCTCCTGGATCCGGGCTCCGCCCGAGTCGAGGATGCCGAGGATCGGCGCGCCGATCTTGAGCGCGAACTCCATCGCCTTCACGATCTTCTCGCCGGCGACCTCGCCGAGCGAGCCGCCGAAGGTGGTGAAGTCCTGCGCGTAGACGACGACCTGGCGGCCGTGGACGGTGCCGGATCCCGTGACGACCGAGTCGCCGAAGGGGCGGCTGCTCTCCATCCCGAAGCCGTGGCTGCGGTGCCGCACGTACTTGTCGAACTCGACGAAGGATCCCGGGTCGAGGAGGGCGGCGATGCGCTCGCGCGCCGTCATCTTGCCGCGGGGATGCTGCTTGGCCGCCGCCGCGGCATCGCGATCGCCCACCGCCTCCTGATACTTGCGGCGGTGGTCGGTGATCTTTGCGGCTGTCGTGGGCGCGGCGGCCCCGTCACCAGATGCTGCGGTCTCTGCGGTCACGCATGCCAGCCTAGCGCGCGAGACATGCGGATCGTCGTAGACCAGCCATAAAGAACTAGGCTGAGGCGTTGTGAGATTGCAACGAACGCGCGCGCTGCTGCCCCGGGTCGAATGGCTCGACTCCTCTCCGTCGACGAACGCCTCGCTGCGCGAGCTCGTCGAGCGCGAGGGAGACGCGGTGCCGCACGGCACGCTCGTCGCCACGTCGGATCAGACCTCGGGTCGCGGCCGGCTCGGGCGCGGCTGGGTGACGCCGCCCGACACCTCGATCGCGGCATCCGTGCTGGTGCGAGATGTGGGCGCGGAGGCCGGATCCCTGGGCCCGAGCTGGATCCCGCTGCTGGCGGGATCCGCCGTGACCGGCGCGCTGCAGCCGTGCTTCGGGGCCGGGCTCCGAGTGGGCACCAAGTGGCCGAACGACGTGCACGTGCGGGACGAGGACGACGCCGAGGCCGGCCGCCCGGGCAGGAAGCTCTGCGGGATCCTCTGCGAGTTGGTCCCGGTCGACGGGGGGTCTGCGGCTCCGGGCACGAACCGGCCGCCCGCGGTCATCGTCGGCATGGGGATGAACCTCCTCATCCCGGACTGGGAGCTGCCCACCGAGCGCGCGACCTCGCTGCTCGCCGCGGGGGCGGATGTCGGCGGGGCCCGGAGCCTCGCGGATCCGGCGGGCGAGGATCTCGCGGATCGCGTGCTCGAGGCGGTGACCGGCGAACTGCTGCGCCTCGTCGAGCTGGCGCGGGTCGACCCGGGGGCCGCGAGGGTCCGGGTGCTGCGGCACTCGCTCACCCTCGGCGCGGAGGTGCGCGTGCATCTGTCGGGCGAAGAGGTCGTCGACGGGCGGGCGAGTTCCCTGGCCGAGGACGGCGCCCTGGTCGTGGACCTGCCCACCGGCGGGCGGCTCACCGTCAGCGCGGCCGACGTCGAGCACCTGCGCTGACGTCGCCTCGGCGCCGCGTCGAGCACCTGCGCTGATGTCGCCTCGGCGCCGCGTCGAGCACCTGCGCTGACGGTCGCGTCAGCAGTCGCCGGACGCCTGCGCCGACGCCTATCCGCGGTGCGAGCCCCATCCTGGGTTACTATCAAGCTGCGCGCACGGGGCGTGCACAACTGAAAAGAGAACCAGGGAGACGCCGATGTCTGAAATTCCCTCCTCATCACTTCCTCCGGCGACGGAGATGACTGCGCAGGTCACCGAAGGCCGCTTCAAACGCGTCCTCGGCACCCCGTCGCTCGTGCTCTTCGGCCTCGTCTACATGGTGCCGCTCACCGTGTTCACGACGTACGGCATCGTCACCTCGCTTACCGGAGGACGGGTCGCGGACGCGTACATCATCACGCTCATCGTGATGCTGTTCACCGCGCGCTCGTACGCGCGCATGTCGGTCGCGATGCCCTATTCGGGATCGGCCTACGTATACACCCAGCAGAGCATGGGCGGTGCGGTCGGGTTCCTGGTCGGCTGGGCGCTGCTGCTCGACTACCTGTTCCTGCCGATGATCAACTACCTGGTGCTCGGTCTCTACATGAACGCGTACTTCCCGGCGATCCCGAACTGGGTGTGGATCGTCGTCGCGATCGCCCTGGTGACGGTGCTCAACGTCATCGGCATCATCTCGGTGGCCCGCGCAAACTTCGTCATCATCCTGGTGCAGACGATCTTCGTGATCATCTTCGTCGCGCTCGGCCTCTCGACGGCGTTCGGCACCCATGTCAACCTGCTCCTGCCCTTCATCGGAGACGGAAGCGCGGCGGCCGGCTCGCCGGGGACCCTCTTCAACGGGGCCGCGATCCTGGCGCTGTCGTTCCTGGGCTTCGACTCCGTCTCGACGCTGTCGGAGGAGGCGAAGGACGCGAAGCGGGACGTGCCGCGGGCGATCATGATCGTGACGCTCGCCGCCGGCATCGTCTTCATCATCCTCGCCTACGTGTCGACCCTCGTGCACCCGTCGAACACCTTCGACAGCGTGGACACGGCGAGCACCGAGGTGATCGCGGTGATCGGGGACTGGCTCGCGGTGCTCTTCATCGCAGGCTACGTGGCCGGCGCGACCGGATCGGCGCTGACCTCGCAGGCGTCCGTTGCGCGCATCCTGTTCGCGATGGGGCGCGACGGCGTGCTCCCGCGGTCGGTCTTCGGGCACCTGAACAAGCGCTTCGGCACCCCGGTGGTTGCGACCTGCATCGTCTCAGTGGTCTCGCTCATCGCGATCGTGATCGACCTCGCGACGCTGTCGAACATGATCAGCTTCGGCGCGCTCATCGCGTTCTCGTTCGTGAACCTGTCGGTGCTCGTGCACTACTACATCCGGGGCAAGCAGCGCTACGGCTGGGGTTGGCTGAACAACCTGGTGCTGCCGCTGGTCGGCTTCGCGCTGACCGTCTGGCTGTGGACGAGCCTCTCGGCCATGACCTTCGTCATCGGTCTGTCCTGGTTGGCGGTCGGTTTCGTCATCCTGCTGATCGTGACGCGGTTCTTCACCCGTCCGACCCCCAAGCTCGACATGACCGAGGTCTCCTAGGCCACGGAGGCTGGAACGACGAACGCCCGGCGCCTCGCGGCCCGGGCGTTCGTCGTTCGCGGTTCGGGATCAGCTCGTGCCGTGGACTCGCTCGCCGCCGATCCACGTGCCGCGGACGTCGATGCCCGGGATCGTGTTCGGGTCGACGGTCAGCGGATCCGCGCTGAGCCAGGCCGCGTCGGCGGCCATGCCCACGGCCAGCGTGCCGCGGTCCTGCGCTCCGGCCTGGCGGGCGATGCCGACCGTGTAGGCGGCGAGCGCCTCCCCGGCGGTGATCCGCTCCTCGGGGAGCCAGGCGTCCGCGCCGGGTTCGAGGTGGCTGTGCCGCGTGACCGCGGTGGCGAAGGCCGGCCGCCAGTCCTGGGTCGTGACCGGCCAATCGCTGCCGAAGGAGACCGTGGCCCCGCCCCGCAGCACGGAACCGATCAGGTACTGCCAGCCCTCTCGGTCGTGCCCGATGTGCGGGATCGTGAGATCCCGCATCACGGCGTCGCACTGGGCCCAGTAGGGCTCGAAGTTGGCGATCACGCCCAGTTCGGCGAAGCGTTCGGCATCGCCCGGGGCGAGCATGGCGACGTGCGCGACGACGTGATTCCGCTCGCGCGGCGGATTCTGCGCGGTCGCGGTCGCGAGCGCATCGAGCGCGATGCGATTCGCCGCGTCGCCGATGGCGTGCAGGTGGAGCTGGAACCCGGCCGCGTCGAAGGCGAGTGCGGCCGCGGTCAGCTCGTCGGCGCCCCAGTTCGGGAGGCCGCGATCATCCGGCCGGTCGGCGTAGGGCTCGGTGAGCGCTGCGGTGTGGCTCTCGATGACGCCGTCGACGAAGAACTTGATGGTCTCCGCACTCAGCCGGGAATGTCCGAGCTCCCGGATCCCCGCGCGCAATCGGGAGAACTCCGCGACCTGCTCGCGCCAGTGCGCCGGATCCGCCCGGAAGGCGAGATTGACGCGCGTGTGCAGGCGCCCGGCCTCGGCCGCAGCCAGATAGGTGTCGACGTCGGCGGGATCCACCCAGGCGTCCTGCACCCAGGTCGTGCCCTGCGCCGCGTAGGCGCGCGTGGCGGCCTCGATGGCCGCCACGCGATCCTCGAGGGAGAATCGCGGGACGGTCTCGGCGATGAAGTCGTTGGCGGCGGCCTCCTGCAGCGTGCCGAGCGGGCTGCCGTCCGCTCGGCGCACGATGCGGCCGAGCGCCGGATCGGGCGTCTCCGCCGTGATGCCGCCGGCGGCCAGCGCCGCGGAATTGACCCAGGCGGTGTGGTAGTCCCAGGCTCGCAGGATGGTCGGGGTGTCGCCGGTGACGGCGTCCAGCCAGTGGGCGTCGAACAGCCCGCCCGGGGCGAAGGTCGCGTCGTAGCTGGCCCCGACGATCCAGGCGGCCTCGGGATGCTCGCGCCGCCCGGCGCCGACCGCCGCGATCACGCCGTCGAGGTCGGAGGCCTCCCGCACCCGCGGGCCGGCGGCCTCGAGCCCGCCGAGCACCGGGTGGGCATGGCCGTCCCCGATCCCGGGCACGAGCGTGCCGCCCGCGAGGTCGACGACTTCGGCCCCGTCGCGGGACGCGAGCGCTGCGGCCTCGGCCCCGACGGCGGCGACGCGCCCGCCCTCGAACGCGACGGCGTGACTCGTGATGACCGCTCCTTCGCGGCCCGCCTCGATGACGACGGTGCCGCCGGTGAACACGGTGAGCCCCATGCGCTTCGCTCCTCTGCTTCCCGCACTGCCGGCGTGCGCGCTGCGCGTCGATGTGCATCCTCACCACCGTAACCTAGGAGGCCGGTGAAGCCGAAGGCCGCACCCGTCGGGTGCGGGCGCTCAGCGGAAGATGATCGTGCGGTCGCCGTCGACCAGGATCCGGTTCTCCGCGAACCAGGTCACCGCCCGGCGCAGCGTCTGCGCCTCCTCGTCCTGTCCCAGCTGCATGAGCTGCGTGGGGGAGTAGGCGTGATCCACCCGGGCCACGTTCTGCTCGATGATGGGGCCCTCGTCGAGATCGGTCGTCACGAAGTGCGCCGTCGCGCCGATCAGCTTCACGCCGCGCGCGTGCGCCTGACGGTACGGGTTGGCGCCCTTGAAACCGGGCAGGAACGAGTGGTGGATATTGATCGCCCGGCCCGCGAGCGCGGCGCAGAGCTCCGGGCTCAGGATCTGCATGTAGCGCGCCAGCACGACGAGCTCGATCCGCTCCTCCTCGACGACCTCCAGCACCCGGGCCTCGAACGCGGCCTTGTCCTCGGCCCCCGAGATCGAGCGGTGCTCGAACGGCACTCCGTAGAAGTCGGCGAGATCCCGCACCGTCTCGTGATTCGAGAGGATCAGCGGCACCTCGACCGGCAGCTGCCCGGAGCGCTGGTGGTAGAGCAGGTCGTTGACGCAGTGCGTCGCCGTCGAGGCGAGGATCAGGGTGCGCACGGGGCGCCCGACCGTGTCGAGGCGCCAGCTCATGCCGTAGCGCTCGGTGACCGGGGCGAGCTCGGACGTGAAGCGCTGCTCGAAGCCGGCCGCGTCGATCGAATCGTCCGCGCGCTCGACCTGGAGGCGCATGAAGAAGCTGCCCGTGCTGCCGCTCGCGAACTGCTGGCTCTCGGCGATGTTGCCGCCTGCGGCGACGATCGCGCCGCTGATCGCGTGGACGATGCCCGGGCCGTCGACGCAGCTGAGCGTCAGCACCCACTCGGTGGTCGTTTCCATTCGATCAAGAGTAGTGGATCCGGCCTTCGCCGTTCAGGCGCCCTTGGTAGACTCGAGAGGTCGTGACTGGCGTACAGATGGCAACCATCGGGGAGCGACGCACTGATTAGGCCGCTCGCCTGGGCCACATCCTGGAAACATTCAACAAGGGAGACGTACGTGTCGAACCAGTCAGCATTCTTCAACGAGCCCATCGAGGTGGTCGACCCCGAGATCGCCGCCGTCCTGCAGCAGGAGCTCGGCCGCCAGCGCTCGACCCTCGAGATGATCGCGAGCGAGAACTTCGTGCCGCGCGCCGTCCTGGAGGCCCAGGGCTCGGTGCTCACCAACAAGTACGCCGAGGGCTATCCGGGCCGCCGCTACTACGGCGGCTGCGAGTTCGTCGACATCGCCGAGGATCTGGCCCGCGAGCGCGCCAAGAGTCTCTTCGGCGCCGCCTACGCCAACGTCCAGCCGCACTCGGGCGCCTCCGCCAACGCCGCCGTGCTCAGCGCGATCGCCGAGCCGGGCGACACGATCCTGGGCCTCGAGCTCGCCCACGGCGGCCACCTCACCCACGGCATGAAGCTGAACTTCTCGGGCAAGCTCTACAACGTGGTGCACTACGGCGTGGATCCCGAGACCTTCCTCATCGACATGGACGTGGTGCGCCAGAAGGCCCTCGAGCACCGGCCGAAGGTGATCATCGCCGGCTGGTCGGCCTACCCTCGCACGCTCGATTTCGCGGCGTTCCGCGCGATCGCCGACGAGGTGGGCGCGACGCTGTGGGTCGACATGGCGCACTTCGCCGGCCTCGTCGCGGCCGGCCTCTACCCGAGCCCGGTGCCGCACGCGCACGTCACCTCGTCGACCGTGCACAAGACCATCGGCGGCCCCCGCTCGGGCTTCATCCTGACCAACGATCTCGAGCTCTACAAGAAGCTCAATTCGAACGTGTTCCCCGGCCAGCAGGGCGGCCCGCTCATGCACGTGATCGCGGCCAAGGCCACCGCATTCAAGCTCGCCGCCACCGATGAGTTCAAGGACCGCCAGGCGCGCACGCTCTCGGGCGCCGGCCTGGTCGCGGCGGCGCTGACGAGCGAGGCCTCGAAGGCCGCCGGCGTCGACGTGCTCACCGGCGGCACCGATGTCCACCTCGTGCTCGCCGACCTCCGCCACAGCGAACTCGACGGCCAGCAGGCCGAGGACGCGCTGCACGCCGTCGGCATCACCGTCAACCGCAACGCGGTGCCCTTCGATCCGCGCCCGCCGATGGTGACCAGCGGCCTGCGCATCGGCACCCCCGCCCTCGCGACCCGCGGCTTCGGCGACGCCGAGTTCGCAGAGGTGGCCGACATCATCGCGTTGACCCTGCAGCAGACCGGTGACGTGGAGGAGCTGAGCGCTCGCGTGACGGCGCTCGCCGACGCGTTCCCGCTCTACCCGGGCCTCGAGGAGTGGTGATCGTTGGCCGCTGAGAAGCTCGACGGCACGGCCGCGGCCGCGGCCATCAAGGCCGAGCTCACCGAACGGGTCACGGCGCTGCGCGAGCGCGGCGTCGTGCCCGGCCTCGCCACCGTGCTGGTCGGCGAGGATCCCGGATCGAAGTGGTACGTCGCGGGCAAGCACCGCGACTGCGCCGAGGTCGGCATCGCGTCGATCCAGCGCGAGCTGCCCGAGACCGTCGCGCAGGAGGAGCTCGAGGCCGTCCTCGACGAGCTCAACGCGAACCCCGAGTGCACCGGCTACATCGTGCAGCTGCCGCTGCCGAAGCACATCGACACCGACCGGATCCTCGAACGGATCGATCCGGCCAAGGACGCCGACGGCCTGCACCCGACCAACCTGGGCCGTCTCGTGCTCAACGCCAACGCCCCGATCGTCAGCCCGCTGCCCTGCACGCCGCGCGGCGTCATCGAGCTGGTCGAGCGCAACGGCATCTCGTGGGCGGGCAAGCACGTGGTCGTCATCGGTCGCGGTATCACCGTGGGTCGCCCGATCGGGCCGCTGCTCACGCGCCGCGAGTACAACGCGACCGTCACGCTGACGCACACGGGCACCGAGGATCTGGGCGCCGAGCTGCGCCGCGCCGACGTGATCGTCGCGGCGGCGGGCGTCGCCGGCATCGTGCGGGCCGAGGATGTGAAGCCGGGCGCGATCGTGCTCGACGTCGGGGTCTCGCGCCGGACGGACCCGGAGACGGGCAAGAGCCGAGTGGTCGGCGATGTCGATCCGGCGGTCGCCGAGGTCGCGGGATGGCTCTCGCCGAACCCCGGCGGGGTCGGTCCCATGACGCGCGCACTGCTGCTGCAGAACGTCGTCGAGATGGCCGAGCGTGAAGCGAATGCGTAGCATTCGCGAACACTCGGCTGCCGACGCCACCGCGGAGGCCCGGGCGAAGCCCGGTGCGAGCGCGCGGGCGATCCCCAGGCCGCGCCTGATAACGTGACCGCGTGATCCTCTCCCTGATTCAACCGGCGCTTCTCGGCATCGACTGGCTCGATCCCGAGACCCTGCTCAAGGCGGGGGGTTGGATCGCGCTGGTGCTCGCGTGCGCCTTCGTCTTCCTCGAGACGGGCGTGCTCGTGCTGGCCTTCCTGCCGGGCGATTCGCTGCTCTTCACGGTGGGACTCTTCACGGCCACGGGCATCATCGATGTGCCGATCTGGATCAGCGTCACGCTGATCTTCGTCTGCGCCTTCGCGGGCGACCAGCTCGGGTTCATGATCGGCCGCAAGCTCGGCCCGGCGATCTTCCGGCGGGAGAAGAGCCGTCTCTTCAACCCGGAGAACGTCGAGCGGACCCACGCCTTCTTCGAGAAGCACGGACCGAAGGCGATCATCATCGCCCGCTTCCTGCCGATCTTCCGCGCCTTCGTGCCGGCAGCGGCCGGTGTCGGCCAGATGAGCTACCGCCGCTTCGTGGCGTACAACGCGATCGGTGCGCTGCTCTGGGGAGTCGGGGTGACCCTCATCGGTTACTTCCTGGGCAGGATCCCGTTCGTGCAGCAGTACAGCGAGGTCTTCATCATCGTCCTCGTCCTGATCCCGGGCATCCCGATCCTGATCGAGGCGATCCGCGCGTTCCGAGGGTGGCTGGCCAAGCGCCGCGCGGCGCGCGAGAGCGAGGTCTGAGGCCCGCCGGTCCGGCTCGATCCGGATCGGGGCGATTCCGGATCGCGGGAGGGGTTGACAGGGGATCCGGTCAGGCGTAATGTACAACCAAATGGTTGTACAAGAGCTTTCAGATGACGAGGTCGATCGGATCTTCCGGGCCCTCGCCGACGCCACGCGGCGCGACATCGTGCGCCGCACGCTCGTCGCCGAGGCCTCGGTCTCCGAACTCGCCCGCGACTACGACATGAGCTTCGCCGCCGTGCAGAAGCACGTCGCGGTGCTCGAAGCCGCGGATCTCGTCGCCAAGATCCCGAGAGGAAGGGAGCGCATCGTGCGAGGGAACCCCGAGACCATCCGCCGGGCCCAAGAGCTGCTCGGCCGCCTCGAGCAGCTCTGGCGCGGCCGCATCGAACGGCTCGACGCATTGTTCGCGGAGGATCCGCCGTCGGGCCCATCCTGAGCCGGCGGCCGCAACCGAGCGACCCGACAGACGAACACCCGTAAGACCCTGCGATCCGAAACCGATCGTGGGACGACGAACAGAAAGGCAGCGATCATGCCCGTCACCGCAGTCACCACCGACACCGACGCCCTCACCATCGAGGTCGTCGCCGACTTCACGGTTCCCGTGCGCCGGCTCTGGGACGCCTACCTGGATCCGCGTCAGATCGAGCGATTCTGGGGGCCGCCCGAGTACCCCGCGACCTTCGTGCGCCACGACGGTCACCCCGGAGGCTTCACGAGCTACTACATGACCAGCCCCGAGGGCGAGCGCTTCTGGGGGTACTGGAAGTGGACGTCCGTCGCGGAGTGCAGCTCGTTCGAGGTGCGCGACGGCTTCGCGCATGATGACGGCACACCGAACACCGAGATGCCCGAGGGGCTGATGGTGTTCGAGTTCACTGAGACTGCGCTCGGTTCGCGGCTCACCTGCACCAGCCACCACGACTCGCTCGAAGACCTGGAGCAGGTGCTGGGAATGGGCCAGATCGAGGGCATGCGCGCCGCCATGGGCCAGATCGACGCCGTGCTGGCGGATCTGGCCACCTTCGCCGCCGACCTGCCCACGCAGCTGCAGCTCGTCGGCGAGACGCAGGCGCGCATCTGCCGCGTCGTGCGCGGCACCCCCGAGATGGTCTGGCGCGCGCATCACGAGGCGGAACTGCTCCGCCGCTGGATGCTCGGCCCCGACGGCTGGGAGATGCCGGTCTGCGAGCCCGCGACCGAGCCGGGTCAGCGCTACCGCTGGGGCTGGACGGAGACCGCGAGCGGCCAGAGCTTCGGCTTCACCGGCGAGTTCGTCGAGGGCGAGCGCCCGGTTCGCGCCGTCACGACCGAGCGGATGACGACGGCGGAGGATCCGGACGGCGCGAACAGCCCGTCGACCCTCAACGAGCTGACGCTGACCCCGGTCGAGGGCGGGACGCTGGTGACGCTGGTCGTCACCTACCCCGACGCCGCGATCCGGGAGATGGTCATCGCGACCG
>CAMFIY010000028.1 GCA_945952575.1 uncultured Leucobacter sp. | reverse complement strand
CCTCGATCCGCCCCGACTTCAGCACGAGCACCCGGTCGGCGATGTCGGAGACGAGGGCGATGTTGTGGGTGACGAAGAGATAGGAGAGCCCGGTCGTGTCCCGCAGCCCCATCAGCAGATCCATGATCCGCTTCTGCACCACGACGTCGAGGGCCGAGGTGATCTCGTCGCAGATGACCAGCTCCGGCTCGGTGACCAGCGCCCGCGCGATCGCGACCCGCTGCCGCTCGCCGCCCGAGAGCCTCGCGGGCAGCAGGGATCCCTTCTGCGGGTCGAGCTCAACCATCCGCAACGCGTCGATCGCCGCTCGACGGTGCTGCTCCGGCCGCGCCGAGTGCACGGTCCTCCGCGCGAAGACGATGCTGTCGAGCACAGTCGCGCGCGGGTTCAGCGCCGAGTGCGGGCTCTGGAAGATGTACTGCAGCTGCTGCCGCTCGCCGCGGCCGCGACGGGCGGCCCGGGTCGCGAGCTGCTTGCCGCGCCAGCGCACCTCTCCCGTGTACTCGTGGTGCAGACCGATCAGGCTCCGCGAGAGGGTGGTCTTCCCCGATCCCGATTCGCCGACGATCGCGACGCACTCGCCGGGCGAGACCGCGAGATCGACCCCGCGCAGCACGGGACGCTTCCGATACGAGGCGCTCAGTCCGGTCACCTCGAGCACGGGCGCCGCCGCGTCGACGGGCGCCCCGGCGGATCCCGTTTCGACGGCGTTCAGCCGGAAACTCGGCACCGCGGCCAGCAGCTGCTTCGTGTAGGGATGCTGCGGCGAGCCCAGCACCGCGCCGGCTCCGCCCCGCTCGACGATCACGCCGTCCCGCATCACGGCCAGCTCGTCGGCGAGATCCGGCAGCACCGCGAGATCGTGGGTCACGTACAGGCCCGCGATCGAGTACTCGGAGCAGAGCGAGCGCACCAGCCTGAGGATCCGATGCTGGGTGATCACGTCGAGGCCGGTGGTCGGCTCGTCCCAGACCACGACCCTCGGGCGCGGTGCGATGGCGATCGCGATGCCGACGCGCTGGAGCTGGCCGCCCGAGAGCTGGTGCGGGAAGCGCCGCTGGAACTCGCGATCCGACGGCAGGCCGACGGCCTCGAGCGATTCGGCCGCACGGGCGTCGCGAGTGCCGGGATCGAGCCCGGGAGCCGACGCGTCGATGCACTCGCGCAGCTGCTCCCCGATGCGCAGCGCCGGATTGAACGCGGCGCGCGGATCCTGTGGCACGTAGCTGACGCCCGACCCGCGCAGCGCCCGCAGCCCCTCCGCATCGAGCGCACGCACGTCCGCGCCGGCGGTGATCACGCGGCCGCCGGTGATCCGGGCGCCTGCCCGCACATAGCCGAGCAGCGCCATGGCGACCGTGGTCTTGCCGGAGCCCGACTCGCCGACCAGGCCCAGGATGCGACCGGGCCGGATCGCGAGACCGACCGCGTCGACGATCACCCGTCCGCCGTCGACCTGGACGGTGAGATCCGCCACCTCGACCGCGAAGTCCGGGCGCTGCCGCTCTCCCGCGCCGCGCGCCGCGCTCATCGCGAGGCTCCCGATGCGGCGACCCGGCGCGAGAACGCCTCGGCCAGCAGATTGGTGCCCAGTGCGTACAGCGCGATCAGGGCGACCGGTGCGAGCACGGCGATCGGCTGGATGGTGAGGCCCGTCCGGTTCTCGTTGACCATGAGGCCCCAGTCGGCGGCCGGCGGGGCGATGCCCTGGCCGATCATGCTGAGACTCGCCATCGCCACGATGGACCAGACGACGCGGATCCCGAACTCGACGGTGATGGTGGACAGGATGTTCGGCGCGATCTGCACGGCCAGGATCCGCGGCCAGGAGGCGCCGATCGCCTGCGCCTGCTCGACGAACTCGCGACCGGCGATCTCGACGGTCGCACCGCGGACCACGCGCGCCACCTGCGGAATGTGCGAGACGCCGATCAGGAGGGTGAGCAGCCAGAGCGAACGGCCGAGGCCCGAGACGAAGAGGAGCACGAACACGATGGTCGGCAGCGAGAGGATCACGTCCGAGAGCCGCATCAGGATCTCATCGACCAGACCGCGGCGGTACCCGGCGATCATGCCCACGATCGCCCCGAGCACGACGCCGACGAGCGCCGCGCTGAGCGATGTCCAGACCACGCTGCCGCCGCCGTGCAACAGGCGGCTCAGCACGTCCTGCCCCAGGAAGTCGGTGCCGAGGAGCGTGGATCCGCCGGGCGGCGCGAACGGGGCTCCCGCGGCCGCATCGATGGCGTAGGGGGCGACGACGGGGCCGACGACGGTGATGAGCAGGATCCCTGCGATCAGGATCGCGCCGGTCAGCGCGAGCGGGTCGCGCAGGAATCCGCGCCGCGCACGAGCCGGGATCGCGGGCAGGGTCTCGGTCCGCGGAGCCGTGCCGATCGCACCGGTCCCGTGAGGCACGGCCCCGCCCGGTCCGGTGTCGCGTGATGCGGTCATTGCGCGGTCCTCAGCTTCGGGGTGAGCAGCACGGTCAGGACGTCCGCGAGCAGGTTGAACAGGATGTACCCGGCGGCCAGCACCACGACGATGAACTGCACGACCGGCAGATCTCGCTGCATCACCGCGTCGTTGAGCGCCATGCCGATGCCCGGGTACTGGAACAGGTACTCGACCACGATGGTGCCGCCGATCAGGAACGCGAGCGTGAGGGCCGCGGCCTGCACCGCCGGAGTGAGCCCGTTGCGGATCGCGTGGTTCCAGACCACCCGGGACTCGCGGATGCCGCGCAGCCGGGCCATCTGGATGTACTCGGCGTCGAGCACGTCGAGCATCGACGCGCGCATCTGCCGCCCCGTGTAGGGCAGGATCACGATGATGAGCGTGAGCACGGGCAGGACGAGGACGGCGGGATCGCTCAGCGGGTTGCCCGACGGCGTGAGCGACACGGCCGGCAGCAGGTGCAGCAGGCCGGTCGAGAAGAGCACGATCAGCAGGATGCCGATGACGAACTCGGGCAGGCCCGCGATCACGATCGAAGCGGTGTTGACCAGCCAGTCGGCGAAGCTGCGGGGCCGCAACGCGGCCGAGACGCCGAGCACCATCGCGAGCGGGATGCCGATCACCGCGACGAAGGCGACGAGGATCAGCGTGTTGGCGAGGCGCGGGAGGACATAAGCCAGCACGGGCGTGTGCGCCACGAGCGAGTCGCCGGGGTTCCCGCTCAGGACGCCGCCGAGCCACTGGCCGAACTGCACCGCCAGCGGCTGGTTCAGCCCCATCGACTCGCGCAGCTGCGCGACCGCCTCGTCGGTCGCGAGGCGGCCCAGCACCACGCGCGCCACGTCGCCCGGCAGGATCGAAGTCGCGAAGAAGACGACCACGGCCACGAGGAAGAGCGTTCCGACACCCGCGAGCAGCCGGAACAGGATCCAGCGGTGCCGCCTCCAGAAGGAGGCGGCACCGCTGGCCTCGATCGCCTCCGGCGCCTCACCGGTCGTCACGCAGACACGCTCACCCGGTTGAGCCCGCGCCACACGGTCATGCCGTTCAGGTCCTCCTCGGCCCAGCCACTGGTCTTGTCGGAGACGCCCATCAGGGTGTTGCGGAACACGGGGATGATGTTGCCGCCCTGCTCGAACTGGATCTTCTGCATCTGCTGCAGGAACGGCGTGCGCTCGGCATCGGACATCGCCGCGGAGGCCTGCGCGAAGAGCTTGTCGTACTCGGCGTTCGAGAAGTGCGTGCCGTTGTTCATCGCTCCGACGGCGTCGGTCTGCGCCGCCATGGTGATCTGGCTCAGCGCGCCGTAGCTGTCGACGCCGAAGTCCCAGTCCATGTAGCCGCCGAAGTAGGTGGCCTCGTCCTTCTCCTCGAAGGCGATGTCGAGGCCGATCTCCTTGGCGCCCGCCACGATGATCTGCGCGGACTCGGCGAACCCCGGCCAGGTGGCGAGCACGGCCCGGGTGCCCTCGGCCCCGGCCTCCTTGATCAGCGCCTTCGCCCCCTCGATGTCCCGGGTGCGGATGAGCGAGTCGTCGTACGCCGGGTCGAAACGGCCGTAGAGGTCGGATCCGACGATTCCCTGGTTGCCGTAGGCGACCTGCAGGATGCGCTCTCGGTCGATGCTCATCCGCAGCGCCTGGCGCACACGCGCATCGGCGAAGGGGCCCGTGTCGGTGCGCACGCGGAAGAGCTGGAACTGGCCCGACTTCCGGCTGATGATCCCGATGCCGGACCCGCCCTTGATCCGCTCGACCTGATTGCCGGGCACGCCGGTGATGGCGTCGACCTGGCCCGAGACCAGCGCGTTGACGCGCGCATCCGCGTCGATCAGCACCGAGAGCGCCAGCTCGTCGGCCTTGGCGACGTCGCCGTGATAGTTCGCGAACCGCTTCCAGACGGTGCCCTTGCCGGGATCATGCGAGACGAACGCCCACGGTCCGGTGGAGACCGGCTTCTCCACGTCGAAGTCGGTCGGGATGATGCCCTGCACGCTGCCGTCGCCGAGCGCGAGATCGAACCAGCCGTGCGGCTTCGCCATCGCGAAGCGCACCGTGCGCTCGTCCATCGCCTTCATCTCCGTGACCGGGGCGAGCAGGCCCGCCGCGATCGCGCCGATCTCGGGGTCGAGGATGCGGTTGTAGCTGAAGATGACGTCCTCGGCCGTGACCGTCTTGCCGTTGTGGAACTCGAGGCCCTGGTGGAGGCGCAGCGTCCACTCGGTGCCGTCCGCGTTCGGGGTGATCTCCTCGGCGAGGACGTTCTCGAGCTCGAACTTGCCGTTGAGCTGCGTCACGTTCTCGTACATCGAGACGGCGACGAAGTTGTGCAGCTCGTCGAAGGCGGTGTGCGGGTCGAACTTGGTCGCGATCGTCCCGCCGTTGATGCCGATCCGCAGCTGACCGCCGCTCCCTCCGCCCCCCGTGGTCGGGGTCGGGGTCGCGTTGGTCGAGCAGCTCGCGAGCAGGGCGGCCGCTGCGATGGATCCGGTGCCGACACCGGCGTATCGCAGGAGCGTGCGGCGGTCGAGGCTCAGGCTCGAGATGCGTTCGTTCGTGGGTGACATGGGTGACTCCTCTTCGAGATCACGGGTCGGGCTCGGTGCGCGGATGCGGGGTGGGTGATTCGACGCTACCGAGGCGTGAACGGCCGGACTTGTCGAGATGCGCAGAGGATCCACCAAAAGGCGCAGTATCGCCCCGGGGACGGCACCGGGAGCCCGGGCCGGGGCGGGACGGCGTCGATATTCTTGGGGGCTATGGGGCACGGGATCGAGGGCGAGCAGCGCGATGCCGCGCGCGAGCTCGACCTCGACACCAGCCGGGTCGATCCGGCGCTGCGGACGGCCGAGTGGCAGCGGAGCCTCGCGCAGCTCTTCGGGGCGCTCGAGGTCGAGTTCTCCGACGAACCGCACACGGACGGACGACTCCAATCGCTCCGCGTGGGCGCGTGCACCGTCGTGTCCATCGAGTCGAATGCGCACCGCGCGCGGCGCACGCCGCAGCTGATGCGCGGTGACCGGCATGCGCCGGAGCTGATGCTCACGTATCAGCTGAGCGGCCTCAGCGTGATCCGCCAGAGCGGGCACACGCTCCTGATCCGGCCGGGCGAGTTCGCGGTGACCCAGCTGAACCGTCCGTCCGAGGTCATCGTCAACGGCCATCACGAGCGGATCGCGGTCACGGTGCCGCACGCCGTCCTGGCTCCCGTCGTGGGCGATTTCGACGCGCTGCCGGCCTCGACGATCGGCACCTCCGAGGGGCCGGCCAGGATCCTGCGCAGCGTGCTCGAAGGCCTCTACTTCAACCGCGCGCTGCTCGGCCCCTTCGACCGACTCTCGGCCGGCACGTTCGTGCGCGACCTCATCGCGGCGATGCTGCGCGAGCACGCCCAGCTGCCGCTGCGGTTCGAGGATCGCGCCCTGACCGACGTGCTGGCCTTCATCGAGCACAACCTGCGAGATCCCGACCTCACCCCCGCCGTCGTCGCGGCGAGCCACTTCATGTCGGTGCGCTCGCTGCAACTGCTGTTCCAGCCGCACAGCTGGACGCCGAGCGGCTGGATCCGACACCGTCGCATGCAGCACGCCCTGCACGAGCTCTCGACCGCGGAGAGCTCGATCACCGTCTCCGACATCGCCGTGCGCTGGGGTTTCACCGACCTGGCGCACTTCAGCCGGCTCTTCCGGCAGGCGAACGGGGTCTCGCCGCGCGAGTACCGCCGCGGGGTGCGCGACGGCGCCCGGCTCGCGCAGCCCGAGCGGCTTACGAACACCGAGGACTTCTTCCGCAACGGCACCGCCGGGCCGTCTCCTGCCCGGAAGCGCTAAGCTGTTCGAGTCCAGCTCGGCCGGCAACGGCCAGGCCGGGGAAGGCGTTCGGAAAAGGGGCGCTGCTGCTGTGATCCCGCAGCGAGACATACACGGTTCCTCTCACGACACAGTTGCCAGCTGAGGAGGCTGTCTTGTCCACGTCCTTTTCCCCCCCTCCCGCATCCACGCTGCCCCGCGCGCTCGCCCGCGCCCTCGCCCGCCACAGCACGCAGGCCTTCGGCCTCATGGGCAACGGCAATGCCCACCTCATCGACGCCCTGCCCGAGGCCGGGATCTCGCTGACCCCGGTGCGCCACGAGACCGCCACCGTCGCCTCGGCCGACGCCTACACCCGGGTCTCGGGCCGGCTCGCCATCGCCACCACCACGTACGGAGCCGGCTACACCAACGCCCTCACGGCGCTCGCCGAAGCCGCGCAGGCCCGCACCCCCATGCTCGTCGTCGCCGGCGACGCGCCCACGAGCGGGTCGCGCCCGTGGGACGTCGACCAGGAGATGATGGCGGCCGCCATGGGGGTGCGCACCGTCCAGCTCTCACCCGACGACCTCGACGAGACCGTGGACCGGGCCGCCGCATCGGCCTGGCGCAGCCGTCGGCCGATCGTGCTCGCGATCCCCTACGACCTCGTGAACGCTTCGATCCTCGAGCCGGAGCCCGAGCCGATCGGCATCGATCTCGACGATCCGGAGGTGATCCGCGCGCTCTCCGCGGCGACGATGCCCTCCGCAGCCCCCGCTCCGGCCCAGCCCGCGGAGCGTCCGCGGACCGCGGCGAGCCCCGACGATCTGGCCGCGGCGCTGCGCGCCCTGGCCGGGGCCGAGCGTCCGCTCGTGCTCGCGGGCCGCGGCGCCTGGCTGGCGGGTGCCCGGAGCGAGCTCGCCGAGCTCGCCGAGCTGCTCGGTGCGCTGACCTCGACCACGGCGCTGGCGCGCGGCATCTTCGCGGATCAGCGCCACGATCTCGGCGTGACCGGCGGCTTCGGCCAGGAGGCCGCCATGGCGGTGATCGCCGAGGCCGATGTGGTGGTCGCCGTCGGGGCGAGCCTCAATCAGTTCACGATGCGCTTCGGCGAGCTGCTGGGGGCGGGGGCGACGCTGATCCGGATCGACTCCGATCAGGTGTCCGCTCCCCGCGCCGCGCACCCGGTGGAGCAGGTGCTCCTCCGGGGGGACGCGAAATCCGTGCTGCGCGTGCTGCTCGCCGAACTGCCCGCGATGCGCCCCGCCCCGAGCGGCTGGCGCGAGCGGGTTTCGGGGCTCGAGCAGCCGGGCGGAGCCCTGCGCGTCCGCGACGACGGCAGCGCCGAGCATCCCGAGGGCCGCTGCGCCGACGGCCGTCTCGATCCGCGATCCGTCGCCGCACGGCTGGCCGAGCTGCTGCCCGCCGACCGGCACGTCACGAGCGACGGCGGCCACTTCATCGGCTGGGCGAACATGTTCTGGCCGGTCGCCTCGCCCGACCGGATGATCATGGTCGGCACCGCGTACCAGACGATCGGGCTCGGCCTCGCGACCGTCGCCGGCGTCGCGGCGGCGGCGCCCGAATCGACCGTGGTCGTCACCGCCGGCGACGGCGGCACCCTCATGGGTCTCGCAGATCTCGAGACCGCGATCCGCACCGCGGCGAGCTGCGTGATCGTCATCTGGAACGATGCGGCGTACGGCGCCGAGGTGCACCTCTACGGGGCGATGGGGCTGGAGGAGCAGCCGATGCGCATCCCGCAGGCCGACTTCGCGGGGCTCGCGCGCAGCCTCGGCGCGACCGGGGTCGCGGTCTCATCGCTCGAGGATCTCGACGCGCTGCGCGCGTGGACCGAGGCGGGCGCGCGCGGCACGATCCTGCTCGACTGCGCGGTCTCCCGCTCGGTCGTGGCGCCGTATCAGCGCGAGGTGCAGCGGGCGAACGGCCTCGACACCGATCTCGGCTAGGTCGGCGCCCCGCGAGCGCCCCCGGCCTTCAATCCCCTTCTCCACCCGTCCGCCCGTCCGCCACCCCCACCCCCACCCGGCACGGGTGTGCATCTTGTTGACTGCTATACATCCTGTTCGCGGTGGGCAGGATGCACATCAGTCGGGCGGATGTGCATCGGTCCGGACTGCGGATCAGAGCAGGCGCTTCAGGAACTCGGCCGCCTCCGAGCCGAACTCGAGAGTCGGGCGGGCCGGAACCGTCAGCCCGAACGATCGCAGCCGCCGCCCCAACCGCGCTGCCGTGAGCACATCCGACGCGCCCCAGCGCACTCCCCGCATCCGGGTCGTCCCGGTGACCCAGTCGTGGCGCCGCTTCTCTTCCGCGAACACCTCGTCCGCGCTGCGCTCGCCCCGCAGGTCGGGATCCAGGTACTTGGCCTTGCCGTCGCACTCCCCGAAGACGTTCAGTCCTCGGAACCGGAAGTCCAGGTGCAGCAGCGTCCCGCGCTCGGACACCACGCGAAACTGCGGGTCGACCTCGAACCCGAGTTGCAGAAGACGCAGCCGACTCACGCTCTCGAGCGGGGAATCCGCCCGCGGATCGGCGAGCGCCGCGAGCACGCGCACGGCGACCACTCCGTGACCGCGCGGGATCTCTCCGGCACGCGCGAGCAGGCGCATGCGCCAGGACTCCCACGCCCGCTCGTCAACCTCGTACCCGACTCGTGCTGATCGTCGAAGCCACGCGTCGGCGCACGCCAGCGCGATCTCGAACGATTCGGTCCGCGCCAGATCGAACAGGATGCGTTCGGGCGAGGTGCAGGGGAAGCCCTCGATCTCCACGACGTCCGCCCGGTCGAGGGCGCAGCGGTGGCGGACGTGAAGCGGCGCGAAGGATCCTCGTGCCGGAGCCTGCGTCGTGGTGTGCAGCGTCAGCGGATCGGCCGCCTCGACCGGCCCCCGCTCCTCAACGCTCGACTTTTCACGACTCGGCACCATCCAGTCCGACCAGACCGGCAGGTCGAGCAGCGTCGCGGCGGAGCGATGCGAGAAGACGCCGGTACGCTCGGTCGACTGCTTCGCGGCGACGAGTGCGGCCAGATGCCGATCCTCGGGTTTCGCGGCGTCCCATCGCATGGCATCCGCGTACCAGCCGCGTCTGAGTCGTATCAGCCGGCCGTCCCGCACCGCGGCCGCGATCTGCCGATCGGTCCCGCCTGCTCTGGCGAGATCCACCGTGCTCGACACGTACTCGCCCGCCCGGGCGATGCGCTTCCGGATGTCCATCCGTCGAGTCTTGCCGAGCGCGGAAGCCGGCAGGGGCCGAACGCGAAATCTGTGGGCAACTCAGGGCTTAGCGGCCTGTGAGCGCAAAATCCCGCCGCAGCGGCCAAGATTGCTGTACACGCTATCGATAGGTGTACATCCAAATGACCGCGGCGAAGGTGTACGCCAGTCGGGACGATGTACGTCCGTGCCGAGAGGCGCGGGACGGTCCTCAGGCGCCGCGGCGGAACTCGCTCGGCGTCATCCCGTAGGCGGCCTTGAACACGCGGCTGAAGTGCGCCGGATCGGCGAAGCCCCGTCCCGCGGCGATGACCCACACCGGCCGATCCGCCAGCAGCGGATCGAGCAGGTCGGCGCGGGCCCGCTCGAGGCGCCGCTCGCGGATCCACGTCGACACGGTCGTCCCGCTCTGATTGAACAGCGCGTGCAGATGCCTGGTCGAGATGTAGTGGGCGGCGGCGATGCTGCTCGGCGACAGATCCTCGGACCCGAGGTGCAGGTCGACGTGGTCGTAGATCTTCTGCAGCAGGACCTGATGCGGGTCCCGCTGCTCGGGGCTCGCGTCGAGGATGCTCGAGAACATCGTGCCCAGCAGGTCGAGGCTGGTCTGAGCGAGCCGTGCGCGCGAATGCTGTGTGAAATGCACGAGCTGCGTCGGCAGCTGCGAGATGAACGCGGTGAGCACGGGGGCGAGGCCGCGATGCTGCGCGCCGAGATCGACCGCGGTCAGCTGCTCGGTGAAGGGCAGCGGCACGTCGAGGCGATCCTTCGGGAACATCATGATGAGGTTGCGGAACTTCTCGCCGAACAGCAGCGAGTACGGCCGCGAGGTGTCGTAGATCGACAGGTCGCCGGGCCGCATCACGAGTTCGCGCCCGTCCTGCACGAGGATCGAGGATCCCGAGATCAGCAGGCTCACCTTGTAATAGCCGCTCCCGCCGTCCTCGATGGTCTGCTGCGTGCGCTCCACCAGGTGGGGAGTCGCCGCGACCTCGGTGAAGACCACGCTGTCGGCGTCCGCCGTGCTGATGCTGGCGGCGAAGGGGCCGTGCGCCTCGGTGCTCACCCGCAGCGGCACGAAGGAGGAGGACACCATGCCGCGGAACTCGGCCAGATCCTCGGCGTGCGCGACGGAGGCGGGAGCCGCGGCGAGCGGTGCCGACGGCTCGCCGGACTCGGAGCGACGCTGCATCGTATGTGTCTGATTCATGATCACCTCACGCGGAGAGAATAGCACTCGGGACTCCGGCCGCCCTCGGCCGATGGGGATGAGGTCAGGGGCGAACCTCGGCGAGCGACGCCTCGAGGGCGTCGAGCAGGATCGGCAGTTCGGCGCGGCCGAAGGCGAGGGGCGGCCGCACCTTGAGCACGCTCTCGTCGCGGCCGATCCGAGAGATCAGCACCTTGCGCGCCTTCATGGCCTCGACCACCTGCTTCGCGAGCGCGGGGGCGGGCTCCCCGTCGACCGCGAAGTCCAGGCCGAGGAAGGTGCCGACGCCCTTCGCGGTGCGCACGAAATCGTGCCGGCCGGCGAACTCCTCGAAGCGCGCGAGCGCCTCAGCGCCGACCGCCGCCGCCTGCGCCATGAGCCCGCGCTCCTCCATCTCCAGCAGCACGGCCTCGCCGACGGCCGACGAGACCGGATTGCCGGCGAAGGTGTTGAAGAATTCATTCCGCGAACCGAATGCGTCGAGCACGGCTTCGCTGGTCACCACGGCCGACATCGGATGCCCGTTGCCCATCGGCTTGCCCATCGTCACGAGATCCGGTGACATCCCCGCGTACTGGTGCCCCCACATGTGGCTCCCGGTGCGGCCGAACCCGCTCTGCACCTCATCCGCGATGACCATGCCGCCGGCGGCATGTATCCGGTCGACGATGCCAGCCACCAGCCCCTCGGGCAGGCGCGGCATGCCCTCCGTCGAGAACAGCGGGTCGAAGAGGCAGGCGGCGACGCCGAAGCCGGCTTCCTGCAGCGACGCGATAGAGGCGTCGAGGGAGGCGAGGGTCTCGGCGAGCACCTCCGCCTCGGGCCGCGGATCGCGATCCAGATCCGGGATCCGCAGCGCCCGCACGTTCGGGTCGAGCGGCACCGAGGTCGTGAGACCGGTGGTCAGGCCCGCGAGCGTGATCGTGGTGCCGTGGTAACTGTAGTCGGAGACGATCATGCCGGTGCTGCCGGTGAGCTCCCGCGAGATGCGGATCGCGAGCTCGTTCGCCTCGGATCCCGAGTTGCCGAAGAAGACCCGGTCGAGGCGCGGCTCGAAGGTGGAGAGGAGTCGCTCGGAGTAGTCCACCACGCGCTCGTTCAGGTAGCGGGTGTGGATGTTGAGCGCGGCCGCCTGATCGGCGAGCGCGGCGACGACGCGATCGTTGCAGTGGCCGACGTGGGGCACGTTGTTGTAGCCGTCGAGGTAGCGGTCGCCGCTCGCCTCGGTGAGCCAGACCCCCTTGGCCGAGACGAACTGCAGCGGCTCGGTGTAGAAGAGCGGCGAGTAGGGGCCGATAGTGCGGTTGCGGCGTGCGATCAGCTCGGCGTTGGCGGTCATGGTCGGAACTCCTCGGTCGGTGGTCAGCGCGCGTTCAGCTCGCGCGCGAGGCGGACGATGTTGGGCAGGACGGTGGTGGCGTGCCACTCCGCGGTCGGTTCGCCCCGGCGGTCGGCCGCCCAGCCGAGGTAGGTGAGGCCGCGGGCCAGCAGGATCGCCGGGAAGGCCTCGTGGTCGGCGGCGTCGAGCGGGCGCACGGCCTCGTATCCGGCGAAGAGCGCCTCGCGGTACTCGGCGTAGCGCGGGTGCGGCGTGTAGAAGTAGAGCGCGGTGGCCAGGTCGAAGAGGTGCCAGCCCGCGGCGAAGTCGTCGAAGTCGATCAGGACGAGGCCGTTCGGGGTGCGGAGCACGTTCTCTGGGGTCAGATCCGCGTGGATCGGGCCGAATCGGTGCGCGGGCGCTCCGTAGACGGTGAGCGCGTCCCGGATCCGGGCGATCGCGGCCACGACGGCCTCACGATCCGACCCGGCGAGCTCGCGGATGCGCAGCGGATCCCCCCAGGCGGGGACGGCGCCGGTGGTCTCATCGCCGATGAGCCCGTCGAGATCCCAGTCGTCGCGGGGCACGGCCATCGCGTACCCGGAGCGCTCCGTCGCGTCGTGGACCTGAGCGGCGAGCCGGCCGAGCGCGGCGAATTCCGCCGGATCCAGCGCGGCGCTGCCGTCGACCCCCGTCCGCTCGTCCCCGAACCCGCCGCGGTTCGGGAGCAGATGCTGCAGGTCGACCTGGTGCGCGCCCGCGGGGCGATCCGCGCCGACGACGCAGAAGCCTCGGCCTTCGAGCGTGAGCACGAAGGCCGGCACGGCGACGCCTTCGGCGTGCAGGGCCCGGACGAAGTCGAGTTCGCAACCGAGCTCGGCGTCGCTGTGGTAGCCCTGCCGGTGCACGCGCAAGACATAGTCGACGCCGCCGGCGCCCAGCGAGAAGACGAAGTTCTCCCGTTGCTTGAGCAGTGCGAGCTCGGCCGCGGGATCCAGCCCGTAGGCGGCGAGCGCCTCGCGCGCGAGCTCGGTCGCTGCTGCGAGATCGACGGTGACCATGAGCGCCTCCAAAAAACTTATACGATGAGTATAGAAATTAGATCCATAGTTCACAAGCCCCGGTTTCGAGCCCTATGCTGAAGGCATGACCGAGCAGGCCGCCCCCACGCTGCGCGAGCGCCGCCGCCGCCGGACCCGCGAGGAACTGGTCGACGCGGTGCTCGCCGCGATCGCCGACGGCGGACTGCCGGAGACCACCATCGACCGGATCTCCGCCGAATCCGGAATCTCGCGCGGCACCGTCTACGCGCACTTCCCCGGCGGACGGGACGAGCTCCTCCGCGCGGCGTACGCGCGACTCGGGCGGGAACTGGTCGAGCGGACCCGCACGGCGGTGTCGCAGGCGCCCGGCTGGCGCACCCAGCTGGCCGCACACGCCCGGGCCATGTTCGAGCTCGCGAGCGACGCTCGGCTCGGCCATTTCTTCAACGTGTCCGGCCCGACGCTCATCCCGGCGGGCGCCGAGCGCGGGATCGGATCCGGTGCGAGCATCGTGATGATCCGCGAAACCCTCGAGCGGGCGCAGGCCGTCGGCGAGGTCGATCCCCGGGCGGATGCGGAGACGACGGCGATCCTGCTGGTCGGCGCCATCCGCGAGGCGTCCATCCGGGTCGCTGCCGGCGACGGGGATCCGGAGCGCACCCTCACGGCGTTCGAGCGCCTGCTCGACGGCCTCGCGGCCTGACCGGCTCCCCCGCCGAGCTCAGGCGGAGGACCCGCGCCTACATCCCCGCGTGCTCGAAGGCGAGCGTCGGCAGATCCACCATGTGGGCGCCGCCGTCGGCCACCAGCACCGAACCCGTCATGTAGGACGACTGGGACGAACCCAGGAATCGCACGATCGAGGCGATCTCGGCGGGCTCGGCGGGGCGACCGAGCGGCACGTCGTGCGTCACGGCCGCATATCCGGCGGCACGATCCACGATCTCGGGCGCGTGGGCCGCGAACTCGTCCATCTCGGCGTCGGCCATGGGGGTGCGCACCCAGCCCGGGCAGACCGCGTTCACGCGAACGCCGCTGCGGCTGTAGTCGCGCGCCAGGCTGCGCGTGAGCCCGATCAGCGCGTGCTTGCCCACCGTGTAGCCGGCGACGGAGGGCCCGGCGAAGAGGCCGGCGAGGGAGGACACGATGACGATCTCGGATCCGCCCTGACGCCCTTCCGCGCAGGGCAGTTCGACGCTGTCGAGCAGCGCCGGCAGCGCCTCCCGCGCCATGACGAAGGCCGTGGAGAGGTTCGCCCTGATCGCCGAATCCCAGTCCTCGTCGCTCGTCTCGGCGACCGGGGAGAACCCGTGCCCGCCGGCGTTCGCCACGAGCACGTCGATCCGCCCGAAGCGCTCCAGCACCTCGGCCACCGCCGCCCGCGCGGATGCCCCGTCCGCGGCATCCGCGACCACCGGGATCGCACCGACCCTCGCCGCGACCGCCTCGAGCGGCTCCGGCCGCCGGCCCAGGATCACGACGTTCGCCCCTTCGGACGCGTAGCGCTCGGCGATCGCCGCACCGATCCCGGTACCGCCGCCCGTGACCATCACGACGCGGCCGTGCACGTCGCTGACCGGTGCGCCGCCGGGCGCCTCACTGCCGGGAGTAGTCATCGATGTCCCCTTCACAAAACTACGGATCTCTCATCATCGCTGATGATTGCGCGATCCTCCCCGAAACCTACACTGAGACAGTAGGCCTCTGCGCTCTCAGTCAAGGGGCGCCCGGCGGCGCCCCCGCACAATGGACGCAGTACGCCCGCCCGGACATGGCAAAGGAGCCGCCAAATGTCAGAAACCCAGGTCAACACCACGCTGCGCAAGAATGCGCTCGGCGTGGCCAGCATCGTCTTCCTCGTGCTCGCAGCGGTCGCACCTGTCTCTTATACACATCTCCGAGCC
>CAMFIY010000027.1 GCA_945952575.1 uncultured Leucobacter sp. | reverse complement strand
GCCCGCGGCCCTTGATCGTGTAGGCGAAGATCACGGTGGGGCGCGTCGCGTCGATCTGCGCGAAGGTCGAGGTGAGCTCCTCGAGGTCGTGCCCGCCGAGATCTCGCACGAGCTCGGCGAGCTCGAGATCGCCGTAGGGCGCGAGCAGTCGTGCGAGGCTCTGCGCCTCGTCGTCCGGCATCCCGGCCAGCAGCCGCGCGCGGACCTCCTCCGGATGCGCGCGCAGGATCCGCTGGTACTCCTCGTTCGGCATCCTGCGCATGCGGGCCTCGAAGACCGATCCGCCCTCGGCCGCGAAGGCGGCCTGCAGCCGCCGGCCCCAGGTGCAGGCGAGCACCTGCCAGTCGGCCGCGGCGAACATGCCGCGCAGGCGCTGGATCTGCACATCCGGGATCACCCGGTCGAGCGACTGCCGGTTGAGATCGACGATCCAGACCACCTCGCCGAGCTGCCGCACCTCGGGGTCGATGATGGCCTCCCAGACGGCGCCCTCATCCATCTCGGCGTCGCCGAGCAGCGAGATGAAGCGGCCGGCGGGCGGCGTCTCGGGGAAGCGGTGGGAGAGATAGCGATGCGAGAGCGCGGCCCAGACCGGGGCCGTCGCGCCGATGCCCACTGAGCCGGTCGAGAAGTCCACGGTGTCGGGATCCTTCGTCCGCGAGGGGTACGGCTGCAGCCCGCCGAGCGAGCGCAGCGTCGGCAGGTAGGAGGCGTCGAGATCGCCGAGCAGGTAGTTGATGGCGTGCAGCACGGGCGAGGCGTGCGGCTTCACCGACACGCGGTCCAGCGCCGTGAGCTCCGAGAACCAGAGCGCGGTCATGATGCCCACCATCGATGCGGAGGAGGCCTGGTGCCCACCGACTTTCACGCCGTCGGGGTTCTCGCGGCCCCGGTTCGCGGCATCGATCATCGCGGTGGCGAGCCAGAGCACGCGCTGCGAGATGTCGTTCAGAGCCGACTCACCGGTCGAAGCCGTGAGCGGCCGGGAGTTCGCGCTCGGCGGATCGGGCTGTGCCGAGGTCTCGAACTGTCCCAGATCCTCATCGCGATGCTCGGTCATGGCTTCCTCCCCGGCTCGGGATCAGGCGTCCAGGGCGCGGCCCAGGTCGGCGATCAGGTCGTCCGCGCTCTCGAGCCCGATCGACAATCGGACGATTCCGGCGTCGGGCTTGGCGTCCCCGGCGACCGGGCGGTGCGTGAGGGCCGCCGGATTCTCGATCAGCGAGTCGACCCCGCCCAGCGAGACCGCGTGGGTGAAGACGCGGACGGAGGAGGTCATCTGCTCGGCGGCGGCGGCGCCGCCGAGCAGACGGACCGCCAGCATCGCGCCCGGCCCGGACATCTGCGCCCCGAGGACGCCGTGCGGATCCCCGTGCGAGCCGGGATAGAAGACCTCGGCGACGGCGGGATGCCCGCCCAGCCACTCGGCGACCCGTCGCGCGGTCTCCTGCTGGGTCCGCACCCGGATCGGCAGAGTGGCGAGGCCGCGGTGCAGCAGATAGGCGGCGAGCGGGTGCAGCAGCGCGCCCGTGATGGCGCGGATCGGACGGAGCATCGTCGCACGCTCCTCGGAGCAGGCGATGACGCCGCCCATCACGTCGCCGTGGCCGCCGAGATACTTCGTCGCGCTGTGCAGCGAGAGCGCCGCCCCGTGATCGAGCGGATTCTGCAGGATCGGGGTGGCGAAGGTGTTGTCGACGAGCACCGGCACCTCGCCGGCCTGATCCACGACCGAACGGATGCTCACGAGCTCAAGGGTCGGGTTCGCCGGGGTCTCCATGATCACGAGCCCCGTATCCGGGCGGCAGGATGCCCGCACCTCCTCGGGTGCGCAGAAGGTGACCTCGGTGCCGAGCAGGCCCGAGGCCAGCAGGTGGTCGGATCCGCCGTAGAGCGGGCGGACCGCGACGACGTGCGGAGCGCCCCGGCTCGCGGTGAAGGCGAGCAGCGCCGCGGTGAGCGCCGCCATGCCGGTCGAGAAGGCGACCGCCGACTCGGCGTGCTCGAGCTGCGCCAGGCCAGACTCGAAACGGGCGACCGTCGGATTCCACAGGCGCGCGTAGACCGCGCTGCCTTCGGCGGACGGTGTCCCCCCGGTGGCCAGCGTCTCGTACGAATCCCCGCCGATCCCGATCGACGGGAGCGGATTCGTGGTCGAGAGATCGATCGGGAGCGCGTGCACCCCGAGCTCGGCCAGATCCTCCCGCCCGGCGTGCACGGCGAGGGTATCGAGGTCCATGGGGAAGTCGTTCATGGCGCCAGTTTCGACTCAGGAACCGATCTGGGGAAGAGTTCTTGCAAAGAATGCGAAGATTGGGGCATTGAACTGCGCTCTCTGCAATTGAGGAGGGCGTGCGGATGCGAACCTGGGGGATGCGCCAATGAAGAGCGTCGAGCTCGACCGCCTGGACTTCGAGATCGTCCGAGTGCTGAGCGAGGAGCCGGATCTCACCAACAAGGCCGTGGCGGCCGCGGTCGGCGTCGCCGAGTCCACCTGCGCCTACCGGATCCGCAAGCTCCGGGACTCCGCGGTGATCCGCTCGCGCCGCCTCGAACTGGATCACACCCGGCTCGGCTACGCGCTGCGCGCCGTCATCATGGTGTTCCTCGCCAACCACTCGCGCGAGGTCGTGGACCGCTTCATGGCCAGCATGGTCGAGACGCCCAATGTGATCCAGGTGATGAACCTCACCGGCAGATACGACTTCATGATCACGGTCGCCGTCGCGGACGGGGAGCAGCTGCGCGGACTCGTGCTGGACCACATCACCGTGCAGCCGGCGGTGCGGGGCACCGAGACGCACATCGTCTTCGACATGCGGGACGGAGCCTGGATCCCCGCCGAGCCCGAGTAGACGGTCGGTGCGGTCGCGCCAGGAGCGCGCAAGCCTGCGGCTTGCTTCCGCGGCAGTGCCTATCTGGGTCGCGCCAGGAGCGCGCAAGCCTGCGGCTTGCTTCCGCGGCAGTGCCTATCTGGGTCGCGCCAAGAGCGCGACCGTCAACGTGGAGATGGTCTCGCCGTCCGCCAGGTCGACGCCCAGCAGCTCCTCGATCAGCGCCAGCCGCTGGTAGAAGACCGAGCGGGAGAGGCGGGCTCGGCTCGCCGCGAGCGAGCGATTGCTCGGGTTCGCGAGATAGGCCGCGAGCACGCGCAGCAGATCGCCCGAATGCCCGGGCCCCGGGACGGCGTCGTGCTCGACGAGCGGACCGAGCGCGTCGTCGGCGAAGCGCTGCAGCTCGGGCAGACCGGCGAGGCCGCGGATCAGGTGGGCGAGCGGCTGGCGCTCGACCTGCTGCACCGTCACCCGACCGACCTCGGCCGATGCCGCCAGTCGCCCCGCGGCGCGCAGCTGCTCGAGCGATGCGACGAGCTGCCGCAGCCGGCGCTCGGGCGTGCCGAGCGCCAGATGGGTGCGCCACACCGTCGGCGTGGGCCCGGGCACGAGCATGTCGAGCTCGCGCGCGATCCGCACCGCGAGCGGCGGCGCGGCGCGATCCTGTATGCCGCTCGCGCCGGCGTCGGCGCGCGGGTCGCCCTCCGGCAGCGAGATCAGCGCGAGCAGCACCTCCGCGTCGTCGGCGTGCGCGGCGGAGCGGCCGGCCTCATCGGGCGACGCATCCGGCGCCAGCAGCACGCGCCCTTCCGGGGCGACCGCGCGGCGCAGCGCGGTCTCGATCGCCGCGCGCTCGAGCGAGCGGTGCGAGCCGAAATCGCCGGTGCCGCGCAGGGTGGCCGCGAAGACCACGCGCCCCGTCAGGGGGAGGCCGGCCGCCGCGAGCTGAGCCGCGAGTTCGGCGTCGGTGCGGTACCGCCCGCCGAGAAGCGTCTCGAAGACGCGCTTCGAACCGAACTGCAGCCACTGCTCGCCCTCGGCGTCGGCGAGTCGGCCGAGGGCGAGTGCGAACGCACCGAGCTCGAGCACCGTTCGGCGCCCGGCGGGGTGGGCCGGGCCGGGCAGCGCCGTGAGCACGCCCCAGCGGGTGCCGCGCGCCTCGACGGGCACGCGCTCCGCGGTGTCCGGCAGAAGGGCGACCGGGTCGAGTCCGCCGTGCGTCGCCCAGGGGCCGAGGGCCGAGGCGAGATCCGATCCGACGCCCGCGAAGGCGACGACCTGGTGAGAAGGATCCTCGAGCACGACCGCCGCTCCCAGGGTCTCGGCGAGGCGCTCGACAACGTAATCGACGGGGCTGCGATTGAGGCCGAGCTCGGTGAGCATCGTGTGCACCTCGGCGCGGGCGCGCAGCGCCTCGTTCTGAGCGGCCAGGATCCTCTGGTGCACGCGCTGAGTGATCTGGACGAAGCGCACCTCGGTGCGCAGGACGAAGAGCGGCACCCCGTGCGCGTCGCACGCCGAGACGAGCGCGTCCGGCGCCGCGTCGAAGTTCCTGCCGAGCTCGAGCGCGATCGCCGAGATGCCGGCGCCCAGGAGCTCTTCGGCGAGGACGGCGAGCCCCTCCGCATCCCGCGGCCATCCCGCGCCGGTGGTCAGGATCAGCTCGCCGCCGTCGAGCAGCGCCGCCACGCGCTTGCCCGCGGCGACGTGCGCCCAGCGGACTTCGCGATCCAGGCCCGCGGACCCGGCGATGAGCTCCGGCTGACCCGCCTGCACCTCGGGCAGCTCGACCAGCTCGCGCACGGTCGGCAGCGGTGCGTGCTCGAGGATCTCCATCCGTTGATCATACAGAATGTACGAATTCTGCGAGAGTTGCGGATGATATGACGCTGCTCTCTGCGTGGATCCCTTGAAATACTGGGTCGTATCGGGCGAATGCGATTCCGAACACTTTGACCATTCTGGCGAAGGTTCGGGATCCGAAGCCCGTCGGATCACAACATAGAAAGAGGGCGCAGCAGTCATGGCACGCATCCCCCACGTCATCGCCGGTGAGAAGGTCACCGACGCCGAGCGCACGCAGCCGGTCTTCAACCCGGCCACCGGCGAAGAGCAGCACGAGCTGTCGATCGCCTCCGTCGCCACCGTCGAGCAGGCCATCGCCGCCGCCAAGGCCGCCCTGCCGATGTGGCGCAAGACGAGCCTCACCAAGCGGGCCGACGTCTTCTTCAACCTGCGCCAGCTCCTCAAGCAGCGCACCCCCGAGCTGGCGGCCATCGTCACCAGCGAGCACGGCAAGGTCCTGAGCGACGCCGCCGGCGAGATCGCGCGCGGCCTCGAGAACGTCGAGTTCGCGTCCGGCCTGCTGCATCTCCTCAAGGGCGAGCGCGACGAGCAGGTCTCGACCGGCGTCGACGTGCACTCGATCAAGCAGCCCGTGGGCGTCGTCGCGGCGATCACCCCCTTCAACTTCCCGGTCATGGTCCCGCTGTGGATGATCGCCAGCGCGATCGCCTGCGGCAACACCGTCGTCCTGAAGCCCTCGGAGCGCGATCCCTCCGCCTCGGTGTTCATCGCCGATCTGTTCCGCGAGGCCGGCCTGCCCGACGGCGTGCTGAACGTCGTGCACGGCGACAAGGTCGCCGTCGACACGCTGCTCGACAGCCCGGACGTCAAGGCCGTCAGCTTCGTCGGCTCGACCCCCATCGCGAAGTACATCTACGAGCGCGCGGCGGCCAACGGCAAGCGCGTCCAGGCCCTCGGCGGCGCGAAGAACCACGCGCTGGTCATGCCCGACGCCGAGCTCAACATGACCGCCGACAACGTGGTCTCGGCCGCGTACGGCTCGGCCGGCGAGCGCTGCATGGCGATCTCGGTCGTCGTCGCCGTGGGCGGCGTCGGCGACGAGCTCGTCGCGAAGATCAAGGAGCGCATGGAGAAGCTCGTGATCGGCGACGGCACCGATCCGGCCTCGGAGATGGGCCCGCTCATCACCGCCGAGGCGAAGGCCCGGGTGGAGTCCTACGTGGCCGGCGCCGAGGCCGAGGGCGCGACCGTGGTCGTCGACGGCCGCGAGGCGAAGTTCGAGGGCAACGGCTTCTTCACCGGCGTCTCGCTGCTCGATCACGTGAAGACCGACAGCAAGGTCTACCTCGAGGAGATCTTCGGCCCGGTGCTCGCGGTCGTCCGCGTCGACACCTACGAGGAGGGCCTCGAGCTCATCAACTCGCACCAGTTCGGCAACGGCACGGGCATCTTCACGCGCGACGGCGCGACGGCCCGTGCGTTCGAGTTCGATGTCGAGGCCGGCATGGTGGGCATCAACGTGCCGATCCCCGTGCCCGTCGGCTCGTTCTCCTTCGGCGGCTGGAAGGACTCGCTCTTCGGCGACACTCACATCTACGGCCCCGAGTCGATCAACTTCTACACCCGCAGCAAGGTCGTCACGACCCGCTGGCCGAACGCGGAGCAGTCGAAGGTCGATCTCGGCTTCCCCAGCAACAGCTGAGGTTCGGCGAGTGCACGGATCCCGGTTTCGCATCGCGGAACCGGGATTTCGTCGAATGAACGCAGTACCTACACTCGAATCCCACCTATCTCTCAAAGGGGAACCATCCATGGGCGATTTCATCGACCTCAACGGAGCTGAGCAGAGCTTCGGCGACACCGAGGCGCAGCGCGAGGTGCGCGCCAACGACCGCGACTACGTCTTCCATTCCTGGTCGGCGCAGGGCGCCATCAACCCGCTGCCCGTCGCCAAGGGCGAGGGCGTGCGCTTCTGGGACTACGACGGCACGGAGTACCTCGACTTCTCCTCGCAACTGGTCAACCTGAACCTCGGGCATCAGCATGCCGGCCTCGTCAAGGCGATCCAGGATCAGGCCGGCCGCCTGGCCACGATCCAGCCCGCCCTCGCCAACGACGTGCGCGGCGAGCTGGCCAAGCGGATCGTCGAGCACTCCTTCGAGGGCGCCCGCTCGGTGTTCTTCACCAATGGCGGCGCCGACGCCAACGAGTACGCGGTGCGCATGGCCCGCCACCACACGGGCCGCCAGAAGGTGCTCGCCCGTTACCGCTCCTACCACGGCTCGACCGCGACCGCGATCACGCTGACGGGCGAGCCCCGCCGCTGGGCGAACGGCACCCTCGACGCGGGCGTCGTGCACTTCGAAGGCCCCTACCTCTACCGCAGCGCCTTCTACTCCGAGACACCGGAGCAGGAGACCGAGCGTGCGCTCGCGCACCTCGAGCGCACCATCCAGCTCGAGGGCGCGAACACCATCGCCGCCATCATCCTCGAGACCGTCACGGGCACCAACGGCGTGCTCGTGCCGCCGCCCGGCTACCTGCCCGGCGTGCGCGCGCTCTGCGACAAGCACGGCATCGTGCTCATCGCCGACGAGGTCATGGTGGGCTTCGGCCGCACCGGCGAGTGGTTCGCCTACCAGGGCTTCGACGTGAAGCCCGACCTGGTGACCTTCGCGAAGGGTGTGAACTCGGGCTACGTGCCGCTCGGCGGCGTCGTCATCTCCGAGGCGATCCACAACACCTTCGTCGATCGCCCCTTCCCCGGCGGCCTCACCTACTCGGGCCACCCGCTGGCCTGCGCCTCGGGTGTGGCGACCTTCGACATCTTCGAGGAGGAGCAGATCCTGGAGCGCGTGCGGGATCTGGGCGAGCGCGTCGTCGCTCCGCGACTCGCCGAGTTCGCGGCGAAGCACAAGTCGGTGGGCGAGGCGCGCGGCAAGGGCCTCTTCTGGGCGCTCGACCTCGTGGTCGACCGCGAGACCCGCGAGCCGCTGGTGCCGTTCAACGCCGGTGGCGAAGCCGCGGCTCCGATGAACGCGGTCATCGCCGCGTGCAAGAACGCGGGGCTGTGGCCGTTCACCCACTTCAACCGCCTGCAGATCGCCCCGCCGCTGATCATCAGCGAGGAGGATCTGATCGCCGGCCTCGACATCATCGACGCGGCCCTCGACGTGGCGGACTCCTACTACACGGGCGAGTAGCGCCACACCGCGACGGTCGCCCGAAGGCCCCGATCCCGCGCCGTTCCGGCGAGGGGGTCGGGGCCTTCGGCGTTGCCGGGGTCGCCGCGCCCGCCGCGGGTCAGGGCGTCTCGCCGGTCGCGACGGGCAGCTCGGGGTGGTTGGCCCACTGCGACCAGGATCCCGGGAAGAGCGTGCCGTCGATCCCGGCCAGCGCGAGCGCGAAGACGGTGTGGCTCGCGGTGATCCCGGATCCGCAGTACGCGCCCACGGGCTCGCCGGGGGACTCGCCCGCGCCGACCGATGCGAAGCGCGCACGCAGCACGGCCGCGGGAAGGAAGCGCCCCTCGGCGTCCAGGTTGCCGCCGGTCGGCAGGCTCCGCGCACCCGGCACGTGCCCGGCGCGCGGATCGATCGGCTCCTCGACGCCGGCGTAGCGCTCCGCGGCGCGCGCGTCGAGCAGGGCGTGATCCCGAGCGAACCCGGCGACATCGCTCAGCTCGATCCGCGGCATCGATCCTGCGCCCGGACTCAACGTGCCGGGCTCGGGCGAGACATCGCCGGTCTCGAGGGGCAGCCCGGCGGCGACCCAGGCGGGCAGCGCACCGTCGAGCAGCCGCACGTCGGCGACGCCGGCGTCCCGCAGCAGCCACCACAGGCGCGCCGAAGAGAGGTTCCCGCCGCCGTCGTAGGCGACCACCCGATCGCCGGGATGCAGGCCCCAACGGCGAGCGGAGGCGGTCAGCGCCTCGGGGCTCGGCAGCGGATGGCGACCGGCGGTGGCCGGGCCGTGCTCCGAGAGCTCGGTCTCGAGGTCGACGTAGACGGCGCCGGGGATGTGGCCGGCCAGGTAGGCCGGGCGCCCGTCGGGCTGCGGGAGCGTCCAGCGGACGTCGAGCACCCTCGTGCGCGCCGCGCCCGGCGCCAGGGCGGCTTCGCGGCGGAGCTCGGCGTGGAGCTCGGTCGCATCGATCAGGAGTTCGGAGCGATCGGTCATGAGTGCGATGCTAGCGGCCGCGACGAGGTGAACTTTCAGTTTCGGGTCTCGACGCCGGGGCGGTTCGGGATCAGAATGAGAGCAGCCCCGGCCAGGGGCGCGATCGCAGAGAGAGGATCCCTTCATGAGCGCACTGGATGACGTCAGGAAGTATGCGCCGAACGCCGATGCCGACGTGGTCGCCGCGATGGAGCGGACCTACGCGCTGGCGCTCTCGAACGCCGACGCCCGGCTGGTCGCGTTCGGCGACCCGAGCGAGCTGGCGACCGTGCGCGAGAACTTCGTGAAGGGCAAACTGGGCGTCGCCGACCCCGATGCGTCGATCGATGCGGCCATCGCGTCGATCGGCGAGCGGATCCCAGGGCAGCGCCAGCGGCTCACCGTGTACTACCTGCTGGCCGAGCACTACGGCAAGCTCGGCCTCTTCGCCTGAGCCGGTCCGGCGACTGGATCGTGCGGGCGGCGCGGGACCGTCGGCCCACGAATTCCCCGCCTATCCCGGGATGTGACGCCGTCCTCGGACCGCGCGGATCAGTCCCCGGCGCCCATCACACCGGTCTCCGGGGTTCCCGGCGCGGGGGCGTAGCGCAGCAGCACGGCGCCCTCGCTCCCCGACTCCGGCGGCCCGACCAGGCGCAGCTTGGACGGCGCGGCACCGTGGGGGAACACCTGCTTCCCCTCGCCCAGAACCACCGGGTAGACCCAGAGCCGGAGCTCGTCGAAGAGCTGCTCGGCCACGAGCGTGTGCGCCAGGTCGACGCTGCCGATCACGTGCACCTCGCGGTGCCGTTCGCGCAGGTTCCGCATCTCCGCGGCGAGATCCTCGCCGACGCGCGTGCTGCCGTTCCAGGCGAGCGGGATCCAGGGATCCCGCGATGCCACGTACTTCGGTGCGGCGTTCAGGATCCGCCCGATCTCGCTGTCGTCGTGCAGCGGCCAGTAGTCGGCGAAGATGTCGTAGGTGCGGCGCCCCAGCAGCAGGGCGTCGAGCTCGCGGATCCCCGCGATGACGGTGCGGCCGGCCATGTCATCGGGGTAGGGCGCCTGCCATCCGCCGAAGCGGAATCCGCCGCTCGGATCCTCCTCGGGCCCTCCGGGCGCCTGGGCGACGCCGTCGAGCGTGGTGAACAGGTCGATCACGATCCGGCCGGTGCCGGGGTCTTCGGGTGTCACGGGCATCTCGGAGCCTCCGCTCGTGTAATCAGCTGAGTGTCGGCGTCGCAGTGCTCGCATCGACCGGTGCCGACGGGAGCCGGTCGATGCGGAAGGTCCGAGCGAAGCGCTCGAGCAGCTCGGGATCCCCGCGCCTGAGGTCGACGACGCCCTGATCCCGCGCCTCGGCGGGCGAGATCTCGCCGCCGATGAGCCTGCGGATCCCGGGCCCGGCGACGATGACCCCTTCGGCCTCGCCCGACGGCAGCGCTCCGCCGACCGGCGGCGCCGGCGGCGCGAGCTGCGTCACCGCGAGCGCGTCCCCGCGCACCTGGGCGCGCAGCGCCACGTCGCCGACGTGCAGCTCGTAGTCGCCGTCGATCGCCCGGTCGGGGCGGAATGAGGTCCGCAGCGCCATGGTCAGCGAGTCGGGGGTCACGGCGTCGCCCTCCTGCGGATCGCCCATGGCCTGGAACCCCCAGCGGCCGAGCGCGAGCATGATCGGCTCGAACGCGCGGCCATAGTCGGTGAGTTCGTAGACGAGCCCGCAGCGCGCGAGCGGCACGCGGCGCACCACGCCGCCCTCCTGCAGCTCCTTGAGCCTCGCGCTCAGGATATTGGTCGGGATCTTGGGGAGTCCCTGCTTGAGGTCGGTGTATCGGCGCGGGCCGACGAGGAGGTCGCGGAGGATGAGCAGCGCCCACCGCTCCCCGACCAGCTCGACGGCCGAGGTGACGCCGCAGTACTGGCCGTAGCTGCGCGCGGCCATGTCAGGAGCCGGGAACCGGATCCGGCCCTGCTCCGTGCTCGTCGACGTATGCCGCAGGGCCGTCTTCGACGGCCTGCGGCTCCATGTAGATGAAGCCGAGCGCATTGCCGTCGGGATCGTCGAGATCGCGCGAGTACATGAAGCCGTAGTCCTGTGCGGGGCGGGGTTCCGAGCCGCCGGCGGCGAGGCCGGCCTCGACGATGGCGTCGACCGCCTCGCGGGAGTCGCGGGCGAAGGCGACATTGGTCTGCGCCTCGACCTTGGGATCGATGATCCGCTTGTCGGTGAAGGTGGCGAAGTGCTGAGGGGTGAGGACCATGAAGAAGGTGTTCTCATCCCAGACGACGCAGGCCGCGTTCTCGTCGGTGAAGAGCGGATTGAGCTCGCAGCCGAGCGCGGTGTAGAAGGCCTTGCTGCGTTCGAGGTCGGCGGACGGAAGGTTGACGAAGATCATGATGACTCCTGTGTCGTGTGGATGTGTTCGAGACTCATGCTTGCAAAAAGCAAGCAAACTTGTCAATAGCAAGTTGTTGGATCGACTAATTGCATAGCTTAGCTATCTAAATAGTGCTAGACTCTGTGATCGTGAATGATACGGAGCGAAGCGAAGCATCGGATCAGGATGCGCTCGCACTGGAGTTGACCCGCACCTCGGGCCGCTTCTCGCGTATCGCGGGACGTGTCCCCGGGGTCGGCTACTCGCTCATCGCCTGGCGGGTGCTCGCCGAGCTGGAGCAGCACGGCGCCGCGCGCGTCAGCGAGCTCGCCGCACAGCAGCACGTCGCACAACCGTCGATGACCGGCCTCCTGCAGCGCCTCGAGGGCGAAGGGTGGCTGGCCCGCCGACCGGACCCGGCCGACGGTCGCGCCTCGCTGGTCGGCATCACCGCGGGCGGCATCGCCGCCCTGAACGACTACCGGCGCGCCTCCGCCGCCCGAGTGGGCCCGCACCTGCGCGGGCTCAGCGACTTCGATCGAGCGACGCTCGCCCGGGCCGCCGAGCTGCTGCACGAGCTCAGCGAGCAGATCGAGCATCCGCGCACCGAGCGACCGGATCCCGAGCCCGACTGAGCCGACCCGGCTCGAAAGCATCGAGCATCCGGTCTCATCCGCACCGCACACGCATCGAACCCGAGGAGCAATCACGTCCGCGCTCGCCGAACCCCAGTCCAATACCGGATCACACCCGGTCGTCCCCGCAGGGACCTCCGAGAGTCCCGACACGCCGCAACCCCGGGGCGCGACGCGGCGTGTTGCGACTTCTGGGGAGAGGCCCGAGGGCGAGGTCACCCGGCCGCCGTCGATCCTGCACCAGCCCACCGCCGTCTGGGCGATCGCCTTCGCAGCGGCCGTCTCCTTCATGGGCATCGGTCTCGTCGACCCGATCCTGCCCAAGATCAGCGAGGAGCTCGGCGCGACGCCCAGCCAGACCATGCTGCTCTTCACCAGCTACCTCTTCATCACGGGCATCGCGATGTTCTTCACGAGCTGGGTCTCGAGCCGCATCGGCGTGAAACGGACGCTGCTCGCCGGCCTCGTGCTCGTCATCGTGTTCGCCGCGCTCGCGGGTGCGGCCGGATCGGTCGACGCGATCATCGGGTTCCGGGCCGGGTGGGGCCTCGGCAACGCGCTCTTCATCTCGACGGCGCTCGCCGCGATCGTCGGCGCTGCCTCCGGCGGATCGCGTCAGGCGATCGTCCTCTACGAGGCCGCGCTCGGCGTCGGCCTCGCCGCCGGCCCCCTCATCGGCGGCGCGCTCGGCGGGATCTCCTGGCGCGGTCCGTTCTTCGGCACCGCGGTGCTCATGGCGATCGCGCTCATCGCGATCCTCGCCCTGCTGCGCGCACCGAAGCAGGCGGCCGGCGGCGCCTCGCCGCAGCGGGTCTCGATCCTCGCCGCCTTCCGGGCGCTGCGCACCCCGGCGCTCGCCTCGCTCGCGGTCGTCGCCCTGCTCTACAACTTCGGATTCTTCATCCTGCTCGCCTACAGCCCGTACCCGATGAACGCGGCCGCGCAGGCAGCCGGCGTCCCCTTCGAGGCGCACGAGCTCGGCCTGGTCTTCTTCGGCTGGGGCGTGGCCCTCGCGATCACATCGGTGCTCGTGGCGCCCTACCTGACGCGCCGCTTCGGTCTCCGTCCGGTGCTCTTCACCATGCTCAGCGGGCTCACCGTCTGCCTCGGCCTGCTCGCCGTGTTCATCGACTCGCTGCCGGGGCTCGTGGCGGTCGTGATCGTGAGCGGTCTGCTGCTCGGCGTCATGAACACGGCGCTCACCGAGGCCGTCATGGAGGCGACGGATCTGCCGCGCAACGTCGCCTCGTCCGCCTACTCGGGTGTCCGCTTCATGGGCGGCGCGATCGCGCCGGCCGTCGCCGGCCCCATCTCCGAGAGCCTCGGCGCCGCATGGCCGTACTGGATCGGGGCGGCCTCGGTGGTCCTGTCGATCGTCGCGCTCGTGATCTCGGGCCGCTTCCTCGCCCATATCGGCCGTGAGACCGAGGCGTTCGAGGCCGCGTCCGAGGCGGAGGCCGCAGCCATCTCGGCCGGCGACGCCTGACCCGGCAGATCTCCGAGTTCCAGGAGGCGCCGCTACCCGGCCGGGATCCCGCGCGGTGCTAGCGTTGGCGCATGGCTCACGCTGACGCCCGCGGCAACATCCAGAACATCGAGGGGCCGCTCACGCGCAGCGCCGTCTTCCTGGTGCTGCGCGTGCGCGGCCGGGCATCCGGCTCGGCGCCCGACGCCGGACCCGGCGCCGAGATCGCAACCGTGCGCGCGGCGCTCGCGGGTCTCGAGGATCTGGTCAAGACCGTCGGCTTCCGCGAGCCCCGAGCCCGCCTCACGTGCACGGCCGGCATCGGCGACGGGATCTGGGCGCCGCTGTTCGGCGAGAGGAAGCCTGCGGAGCTGCACCCGTTCCGGGAGATCGCCGGCGCGACGCACACCGCGATCGCGACCCCGGGGGATCTGCTCCTCCACATCCGTGCGGATCGTGAGGACCTGGTCTACGAGCTCGAGCGGCTGATCCTCGACGCGCTCGGCGGCGCGGTCGAGACGGCCGACGAGGTGAGCGGGTTCCGCTATTTCGATGCGCGGGATCTGCTGGGCTTCGTCGACGGCACGGCGAATCCGGTCGGCCGTGACCTGCCCGAAGCGGTGCTGGTGGGGGAGGAGGATCCCGCATTCGCCGGCGGCAGTTACGTCGTCGTGCAGAAGTACCTGCATGATCTCTCGGCCTGGCAGCGCCTGACGACGGAGGAGCAGGAGGCGGTGATGGGCCGCACGAAGAGCGACAACGTCGAGCTCGACGATGCCGCGGCCGATGAGCAGAAGGCGCACAAGACTCTCGCGACGATCGAGGACGAGGCCGGTGAGCACGACATCCTGCGCGACAACATGCCGTTCGCGCGCCCGGGCGCGGGAGAATTCGGCACCTACTTCATCGGCTACTCGCGCCGGCTCTGGGTCATCGAGAAGATGCTCGAGCGGATGTTCGTGGGCGACCCGCCCGGGAAGCACGATCGGCTCCTCGACTTCTCGACGCCGGTCACGGGGAGCACCTTCTTCGTGCCGACGCCGGGGATGCTGAGCGCGCTGGGCGAGTGATCCCGGCGTCCTCGCACGAGAATCGGAGATCCGCCCAGATTCGGATCGTTCTCCGGGCGGGTTTCCGAATCCCGGCAGATCTCCGAATTCCGGGGGCCGCCGCACGCGGCACCTCGGATCCGCGTAGTGTCGGATGCATGACCGACGCGACGCTCGAACCGATCGCCCTGCCCGCCGGAGCCGACGAGTGGCTCGCCTTCGCGGGCGACCGGGCCGACGCCCACCTCGACCGGGCCGAAGCGCTCATCGCCTCGCTGAAGGGCGACCCGTCGTCCGACGCGCTCGCGCTCCTGCGACGCTTCGACGAGGCGGAGTTCGCACTCGCCAGTGCGTTGCACGCCGCCGAGCTGATCTCGGAGTCGCACCCCCTCGAGGCGGTGCGCGAGGCGGCCGAAGCGCGGATCGAACGCGGCAGTGCGATCGCCACGGGCATCTCGATCGACCGCGAGCTGTGGCAGGTGTTCGACGCCGCCGACGTGTCCGGGCTCGACGACGGCGCCGCTCGGCGCTACGAGGACCTCATGCGCGACTTCCGGCGCGGCGGCGTGGCGCTCGAGGAGGCGCAGCGCGAGCGCGTGCGGCTGCTGCACGAGCGCGACACCGAGCTCGGTCTGACCTTCTCGCGCAACATCCGGGACGGGAAGCGTGAGATCCGGGTGCGGCAGGAGCGCCTCGCCGGTCTGCCGCAGGAC
>CAMFIY010000026.1 GCA_945952575.1 uncultured Leucobacter sp. | reverse complement strand
CTGCTCGGCGATCACGTTGCCGGCGTTCCAGTCGGCAGGGATGCCTGCGACATCGTGCAGGAAGTTCTCGAGGATCCGCTGACCGTGATCCGAGTGCTTCACCTCGGGATGCCACTGCACGCCGTAGAGCCGGCGCTCGGCCGATCCGAAGGCGGCGACCGGCGTCACCGCGGTGCGGGCCAGCACGTCGAAGCCCTCAGGCGCACGCTGCACGGCATCGCCGTGACTCATCCACACGTTCTGCTCGAGCGGCTGATCGTGCAGGATCGCGCCGCCGTCGCCGACCACGGTCGCATCGGTCGCACCGTACTCCCGGTCGCCCGTGTTGCCGACCTCGCCGCCGAGCGCGCGCGCCATCACCTGGAAGCCGTAGCAGATGCCCAGCACGGGCACGCCCAGCTGGAAGATCGACTCGTCGAAGCTCGGAGCGCCCTCCTCGTACACCGAGGACGGGCCGCCCGAGAGGACGATCCCGAGCGGCTGCTTCTCCGCCACCTCGGCTGCAGTGATGCTGTGCGGCACCAGCTCGCTGTACACGCCGGCCTCGCGCACTCGGCGGGCGATCAGCTGCGCGTACTGCGCCCCGAAATCGACGACGAGCACCGGGCGGTGCACTGGGGTCTCGGTCATGCGTTGCTGCCTTCCGTAGCGGGGGTGGGAACTTCTGGGCCGGCCGGCGACCTCGCCTCGGCTTCATCGAGATACGCGTTCACCTGGCGGGCCGTGCCCACCTCGAGGAAGAACGACATGAGCGGCACCACGCCGCCGAGCGCCAGCAGCAGGAACTTCGGGAAGCGCCAGCGCATCGGGCTCCAGACCATGAAGCAGGACGCCAGATAGACCACGTAGAACCAGCCGTGCGCGATCAGGATCAGCAGCGAGAGGTTGAGTCCGTCACCCGTGGAGGTCAGCTCGCAGACGCTCTGACCCGGGACGAAGAGCGAGTACCACTCGCAGCCCTCGCTCGCGACCACCGGCTCGAAGCGCAGGCCGCCGGATCCGCCGGCGAAGAGCTCGAGGTGGATCGGCGAGTACTTCAGGATCATCTCGGTCAGCAGCAGGAGCAGCATGGTGCCGGTGATCACCGAGGTGACCTTGTAGAACGTCAGCGCCTTGCGGATGCGCGGGAAGTCGGCCGGTTTGGGCTGCAGAACCATGATCTCCATTCTAATCGTCGGCGGAAGCGCGATCCTTCGCCTCCGCGAGCAGGATCAACTCGTGCTCCTTCTCCCACGCGTCCCGCACCAGGCGGAACCAGAAGAAGATCGCGAAGCCTGCGAACAGCGCCCACTCGACGGCGTAGAAGACATTGAGCCAGTTGACCGTCTCGGCGGGCAGGGGCGGGACGGAGTCGATGACGGAGAGCCCCGAGCGCTCGAGGCCGGCCGCGTCGAGCGGGGCGAGCGGATGCAGCACGAGGTACCCGGCGTAGGCCGGGCCGTCGAACGGCTTCCAGGTGTTGATCAGTTGCGCCGGCGCCATGGTCAGCAGTCGCAGCGGATCCTGCGAAAGCTCGGGCAGCTCCGTCGCATCGCTCGGCATGTAGCGCCCCTGGATCGCGACATCGGCGCCGTCGAGCGACGGGGTCAGCGCCACATCCGCGAGCGCTCGTTCAGCCTCGGCGTGCGACGGCGCCCATCCGACGGCGACCGCCAGGTGCGCATCGGATCCATCGCTCCCGGCTCCGTCCACGACGAAATGCCCGGTCACCCAGGCGCCGCGCGCGCCGCCGTTCGTGCGATCCTCGACCACCAGGAAATCCCCGGGTACGAAGCGACCGGTGAGATCCACCACCATGCCTGCGGCGACATCGGTGACCGGGCCACCGGGGTGCGTGACCGCGCCGATCGGTCTCGCGGTCTCGCTGATCGAGTGATCGTCCGGCTGCACGTTGATCGCGTTTCCGAGCTGCCAGCGCCCGAGCCAGGCGAAGACGGCGGCGACGAGCAGCGCGAGCAGGAGCGCTGCGATCCAGAGGGGCCGCACCATGACGCGCAACAGCGTCGGGTCCCCCTCGTACGTCGGCCGCGCCCGCCGTCCCTCACTCACACGTTCGATCCTACCGATTCGTTCCTGACCGTCGACTGGTGGGCGGACTCGGGAGATATGCGATACGAAACCCGTTCATGCCGCCTGCAGAGACGGGTTTCCTGGCGCATGGCTTTCGCGCGGAGAGCGCACAGGAGCCCCGGTCGCGGAAGCCGATCAGCGGGAGGAGCCTGAGTCGCCGGAATCGCCGGTCGAGTCGGGCGCCGAGAGACGCACGCGATCCGCATCCGCATCGGTCAGCTGCTCCTGACTGGCGCGCTCGGCCTCGACACGCGCGAGATAGCGGGCCACTTCAGCCTTGGTGCGGGTCTTGTTCCATCCGAGCACGCCGGCCATCAGCTCGGCGGCCACCGGGGCGGCCGAGACGCCGCGATCCCAGGCCTCGATCGAGATCCGCGTGCGCCGGGCGAGCACGTCGTCGAGGTGCAGCGCGCCCTCGTGACTGGCGGCATAGACGACCTCCGCCCGCAGATAGTCGTCGGCGCCGGGCAGCGGCTCGGCGAGCTCCGGGCGATCGCGGATCAGGTCGAGCAGTTCGTGCGCCAGCGCGCCGTAGCGGCCGAGCAGATGCTCGATCCGCGCGGGGTGCACGTCGAAGGCGCGGGCGATCCTCGAGCGACGATTCCAGGCGGCACGGAAGCCCTCGGCCCCGAGCAGGGGCACGTCTGCCGTGATCGAGGCGGGGACCCGGCCGATCATCGCGTCCGCCCCGAGCGCATCGGCGGCCGCATCCACTGCGTCCTTCGCCATGATCCGGTAGGTGGTCAGCTTGCCGCCGGCGACCATGACGAGCCCGGGCACCGGCTGGGCGACGAGATGCTCGCGGGAGAGCCGCGAGGTCTCCTCGTTCTCCCCGGCCAGGAGCGGACGCAGGCCCGCATAGACGCCTTCGACGTCCTCCCGGGTGAGCGGGGTCTTGAGCACGCGGTTGACGTGACCGAGCAGGTAGTCGATGTCGGCGGCCGTCGCGGCGGGGTGCGCCTTGTCGAGCTGCCAATCGGTGTCGGTCGTGCCGATCAGCCAGTGCCTGCCCCAGGGGATGACGAAGAGCACGCTCTTCTCGGTGCGCAGGAGGAGGCCGTACTTCGAGCGGAAGCGATCCCGCGGCACGACGAGGTGGATCCCCTTCGAGGCGCGCACGCGGAACGTGGCGCGCTCCCCCACCATCTCCTGCAGTTCGCTGGTCCAGACGCCGGTCGCGTTCACCACCTGCTTCGCGTGGATCTCGAAGGTCTCATCGGTCTCGAGGTCGCGCGCGGTGACGCCGACGACCCGCTCCCCGACTTTGAGGAAGCCCTCCACGCGGACCCGGTTCGCCACGTGGGCGCCGTAGGAAGCGGCGGTGCGAGCGAGCGATGCGACGTAGCGCGCATCGTCGACCTGCGCGTCGCTGTAGGTGAGGCCACCGCGGAAGGCGTGCGGTTTCAGGCCGGGCGCCTCACGAAGCAGGCGTCGACGCGTGACGTGGCGATGCCAGGGCACGCCGGGCGCGCGGCCTCCGGTACGAGCGAAGATGTCGTAGAGCATCATGCCGGCGCCGACATAGGCGCGCTCGATGACGGGGGCGGTCACCGGGTAGAGGAAGCGGACCGGTCGCACCAGGTGCGGGGCGATCCGCTGCAGCAGCAGGCCGCGCTCGATGAGTGCTTCGCGCACGAGCGCGAAGTTGAGCTGCTCGAGATAGCGAATCCCGCCGTGCACGAGCTTCGAGGAGCGGCTCGACGTGCCGAAGCCCCAGTCGCGCGACTCGACCAGACCGGTCGAGAGGCCGCGCGTCACCGCGTCGAGCGCCGCACCGGCACCGGTCACGCCGCCGCCGATCACCAGCACGCCCAGCTCGTGCTCGGGATCGCGCAGCGTCGCCAGGGCGGCCGATCGCTCTTCCGGGCCCAGCTTCTGCGCGGTCATCCGCGGCTACCGCTCGGCGTGGACGATGTCGACGCGCTGGAACTCCTTGAGCTCGCTGTAGCCCGTGGTCGCCATCGCCCGGCGCAGCGCGCCCATGAGGTTCGCAGTGCCGTCCGCGACGTGCGCGGGACCGGCGATGATCTCGGCGAGCGGGGCGACGCCGCCGACCCGCATCCGATTGCCGCGGGGCAGATCGTCGTGGTGGGCCTCCTGGCCCCAGTGCCAGCCCTGACCCGGCGCATCCGTCGCTCGGGCGAGGGCGGCGCCCAGCATCACCGCATCAGCGCCGCAGGCCATCGCCTTGATCAGGTCGCCGGATCCACCCAGACCGCCGTCGGCGATCACATGCACGTAGCGACCGCCCGACTCGTCCAAGTAGTCGGTGCGGGCGCCCGCGACGTCGGCGATCGCGGAGGCCATCGGAGCGCGGATCCCGAGCGTGGCGCGCGTGGTCGAGGAGGCGCCCCCGCCGAAGCCGACGAGCACGCCGGCCGCACCGGTGCGCATGAGGTGCAGCGCCGACTGATAGGTCGCCGCGCCGCCGACGATGACGGGCACGTCGAGCTCGTAGATGAACTGCTTGAGGTTGAGCGGCTCGCGCTCGCCGGTCGACACGTGCTCGGCCGAGACGGTGTTGCCGCGGATCACGAAGAGATCCACGCCGGCGCTCGTGACGACATCGCTGAACTCGGCGGTGCGGTGCGGCGAAAGGGCTCCGGCCACCGTGACGCCGGCCGCGCGGATCTCGCCGAGGCGCTCCCGGATCAGCTCGGCCTTGATCGGCTCGGCGTAGAGCACGCGCATCCGCTTGACCGCCTCGGCGTCGTCGCCGAGGCTCGCCAGCTCGTCGAGCACGGGCTGCGGATCCTCATAGCGGGTCCAGAGCCCCTCGAGGTTGAGCACGCCCAGACCGCCCAGCTCGCCGAGCGCTATCGCGGTGGCCGGCGACATGACCGAGTCCATCGGGGCGCCGAGCACCGGGATGCCGAACTTGAACGCGTCGATCGTCCAGTCGGTGCTGACCACCTCGGGGTCGCGTGTGCGGCGAGTCGGAATGATCCCGATCTCGTCGAAGGTGTACACGCGCCGAGCCCGCTTGCCGCGGCCGATCTCTATCTCGCTACTCACAGGACTCAGCCTACCGGGCGCCGCCGGCAGCCGTTTCCGGCATCGGTCCGGGTCGAGACGCCGACTCCTCAGCCGGTTACTTCCGGATGAGGCCCGTCTTCGACGAGTAGCGCCATACGGTCGTGTACCCGGTCTTCTTCCCGGTCACCTTCACCCTGATGGTGTGGCCCGCGCTGCTCTTCGTCAGCTTGTAGCTCGCGCCCGTCGCGCCCGAGATCTTCGTGTTGCCCAGGTACCACTGGTAGCCGAACTTCGTGCCCTTCGCCCAGCTGCCCGGGTTCGCCTTCAGCGTGCGGCCGACTTCGCGGCTGCCCGAGATCGACGGTTTCGCCGATTTCAGGAAGGCGCCGGTGACACGGACGGCCGGCCAGTATCCCGACTTCTTGCCCACGACCTTGAACGAGATCTTCTTGCCCATGTCGCTCGACTTCAGCTTGTAGCTCGTCGATGTCGCGCCCGAGATCGATGCGCCGTCGCGCAGCCAGCGATAGCTCTTCGTGGCTCCCGAGGTCCACTTGCCGGCATCCGCCTTGAGCGTCGCGCCCGCCTGCATCGACCCCGAGACCACCGGCGTCGCAGAAACGACCGGCTTCGCCAGGCCGTACATCATCTGGGGCTGGCTCCCCTCCCAGCTCTTCAACACGACCGTCGCCGCGTCCCCTGCGGCGAGGCTTCCGATCTCCGAGCCGGTGTAGTACTCGGTGATCCCGTCCTGCTGGAAGTACACGGTGTAGCCTCCAGCCGGCGGATTACCCGAGATGTCGTAGATCCCGTAGTCCGCGCCCTGCGAGCAGCGGGCATGCGGCCCGGTCCAGCCGCGGTTGCCGGACACGATCGGGTACACGATCCCCGTCGACCGGTTCTTCGCTGAGATCTTCTTCGCGCCCACCGTGTAATCGCAGGTCACCGAGACGAGGGTCATGCGGCCGTTGTCGTTGACCGCGGTCGTGCCGGCGGAGACGTTTGCGCCGCTGACCTTGATGGCCTTGCTCGGCACTCTCGCGCTTCCGTTGTGGGGCAGCGTCACGCTGATCGAGAGCTGGTAGTTCGCATTGCCCACGCCGGTGACGGACCAGTCTCCCGTGCTGGCGTTGTAGTGGACGTTGCCGTCCTCGCCGAGCGACCACCCCTGGACGGTGCCGGGCACGGGGAGGTAGAGATCGATGTCGACCCCGACATACTCCGGATACTGCTCGCCGGGCGTGGACTCTTGGTGGCGCGCCTGGCGCACATTGCTCGGAGCGCTCGCAGGGAAGGTGATCTTCCCGCTGACCGTGTAGGGCCCGGACGGCCCCGGCAGCGCCTGTGCCGCGGTCGGCAGGCTCAGCCCGAGCGCGCTCACGAGCAGAGCCGCGGCCGCCGCCATGCCGCGCATGGCTCGAGATCGAATGCGTCGCGTCGTAGTCGCTTCCATGTCAGCCGCTCCCCCTGCTCCCGAGGCGACCGTCGCCTCCCGAGCAGGAAACAACGCTAATTCAGCATGGATCCAAGAGTCAAATCAGGGCGCGTTCTGCGGCTTCGGACGGCCTCGCGAACACCTCTCGGCAACGACCACGCACCCTCGCCGCGCAGGAGCAGGAGTGCTCGCGGACGAGAGGGTGCGTGGTCGTTGCGGCGAAGGAAGGCCGGGCCTGATCTACTTGCGGATCGCACCCGTGTAGGCCGAGTAGCGATCCAGCGTCGTGTAGCCGGTCTTCACACCGTGAACCTTCACTCTGAACTTGTGGCCGGCGCTCGAGCTCGGGAGCTTGTAGCTCGACTTGGTCGCACCCGAGATCGGCTTGCCGTCGCGGTACCAGCGGTAGGTGAAGGTGGTCCCCGACGTCCAGCTGCCCCGGATGAGCTTGAGCGTGCTGCCGACCTTCTGGGTTCCCGAGATTCTCGGAGTCGTCGACGTCAGCGTGCCGAGAGCGACCTTCGCGGTGGCCGCCGACTCCTTCGTGGCAGTGGCGTAGCCGGCTTGGGATCCCGTCACGGAGACCGTCAGCGCCTTGCCCGCGTCGGACGCCGAGACCTGGTAGCTCGTGCCGGTCGCACCGCTGATCGCGACCCCGTTGCGCTTCCACTGGTAGGCGAAGGACGTGCCTGCGGTCCAGCTGCCCCGAGTGAACTTGAGCGTGCTGCCGACCTTCGCGGCGCCGGAGATGACCGGCGTTGCCGAGATCAGGGTGCCGAGCGGGATCGCCTTCGCGGCCGAGGTGCTCGTCGCCGTCTGATATCCGGCCTTGGTGCCCGTCACCGACACGGTGATCGACTTTCCGCCGTCCGCGGCGACGAGCGCATACGTCGAGGCGGTCGCGCCCGAGATCGCGGCACCGTCCCGCTTCCACTGGTAGGCGAGCGTCGTGCCCGCGGTCCAGGATCCCGCCGTCGCCGTGACGGTGCTCCCGATGGCGGCGGTGCCGGAGATCGTCGGGGTCGGCGCCGTCAGCGTGCCGGCCGCCACCGTCACCGCCGCCGAGGTCATCGTCTCGGTGGAGGTGTTGAGTCCGCTCTCATCGGTGACCGATCCGGTAACCGCGAAGGTCAGGCTCTTGGAGAGGTCGGACGCGACGGGGGTGTAGCTCGGCGAGGTCGCACCCGGGATCGGCGTTCCGTTGAGCTTCCACTGGTAGCTCAGCGTCGCGCCCGTCGCCCAGGTGCCGGTCGCTGCCGTGATCGCACTTCCGACCTTGGCCGTGCCCGGGATCGTGGGGCGAACCGTCTTCAGGAGCTGCGTGACGGTGGTGCCTTCCCAGAGCTTCAGGGCGAGCGTCGTGGCGTCGGCCGCATTGGTGCTGCCGTTGCCCTCGGCCGTGTAGTATTCGCGGATCCCGTTCGCGTCGGTGAACAGGATGTAGTTCCCGGCCGGTGCGTTCGCCGTGTCGGGGAAGCCCGTGTTGCCGTAGCTGGTCTCGCCGCTGACGCATCGCGGTTCGGGCTGCCCCCACCCGCTCTGCTGCGACTCGAGCGGATAGACGGTGCCGGTCGCGGTGTTCTTGACCGAGGTCACCGTGCTCTGATCCCATGCGGCGCAGGATCCCACACCGGCGCGGAATCTCGCGCGCTCGGTGATGGCGGTGGTACCGGCGTTGAAATTCGCGCCGCTCACCGTCAGCGTGCGGTTGACACCGTTCGCGCTGCCGTTGTTCGGGAGGATCACGTTGATGGTGAGCCGATAGGCGCCGTCGGGCACTCCGGTCACCGCCCACGCGCCGGTCGCGGCGTTGAAGGTGACGTTCGCGTCGACGCCGTACTCCCAGCCCTCGACCGTGCCCGGCTGATCCTTGTACAGCGTCAGGTAGATCCCGCTCCGCGTCTCGCTCGGCGCACTCTGGTTGATCGGCTGCTTCACGCTGCTCGGCGCGCTCGCGGGGAACGAGATGACGCCGCTCACGGTGTTGCCGGCCGCCTGCGCCGCGGTCGGGACGCTGAGCCCGAGCACGCTCACCAGCAGCGCCGTCACCAGCGCGGCGACGCGAGCGCTCCAGGTCCGAGAAACCGATCTCGTCGGCGATACGACGCCCATTGCAACTCCCCCGTGCCAGCGGAGGCGACGATCGCCTCCGAACAGGGATCCACGCTAGTTCAACATGGATACAAGAGTCAAACGGGAGGGCTACCGCCGGTAGTTCGGCGCCTCGACGACCATCTGGATGTCGTGCGGATGCGACTCCTTGAGCCCGGCCGAGGTGATGCGCACGAACTGGCCGCGCTCCTTCAGCTCCTCGATGGTGTGCGCGCCAACATACATCATCGACTGGCGCAGGCCGCCGATGAGCTGGTGCGCCACGCTGCCGACCGGGCCGCGATAGGGGACCTGCCCCTCGATGCCCTCGGGGATCAGCTTCTCGTCGCTCGGGGCGTCCGCCTGGAAGTAGCGGTCCTTGGAGTAGGAGGTGCGCTCGCCACGGGTCTGCAGCGCGCCGAGCGAGCCCATTCCGCGATAGTTCTTGAACTGCTTGCCGCCGACGAACACCAGGTCGCCCGGGCTCTCGTCGGTGCCGGCGAGCAGCGACCCGACCATCACGGATGATGCGCCGGCGACGAGCGCCTTCGCGATGTCGCCCGAGTACTGCAGGCCGCCGTCGGCGATCACGGGCACCCCCGCCGGCGTCGCGGCCTTCGCCGCCTCGTACACCGCGGTGACCTGCGGCACGCCGACGCCCGCGATCACGCGGGTGGTGCAGATCGAGCCGGGCCCGACGCCCACCTTCACGGCGTCGGCGCCGGCCTCGACCAGCGCCTTCGCACCGGCGAAGGTGGCCACGTTGCCGCCGATCACATCGACGTGGGCGAAGGCCGGATCCGCCTTCAGCTTCGCGATGATCTCGAGGACACCGTTGCTGTCGCCGTTCGCCGTGTCGACCACCAGCAGGTCGGCGCCCGCCTCGACGAGTGCACCGGCACGGGTGTATGCATCGCCGAAGAAGCCGACCGCCCCGCCGACGCGCAGGCGCCCGGCGTCATCCTTGGTGGCGTTCGGGTACTGCTCTTCCTTGTCGAAGTCCTTGACCGTGATCAGGCCGCTCAGCTTGCCCGCACCGTCGATGAGCGGAAGCTTCTCGATCCGATGCTGACGGAACAGATCCGCGGCCGCCTCGCGCGAGATGCCCGCCGGCGCGGTGATCAGCGGCATCCGCGTCATCGCTTCGCCCACCTTGGTCGTTGCGCGGTCCTCGGCTGCGATGAACCGCATATCCCGGTTCGTGATGATCCCGAGCAGCACACCCGCGGCATCGACCACCGGGAGGCCCGAAACCCGGTATTCGCCGCAGATCGCGTCGACCTCGGCCACGGTCGCCTCGACCGTGGTGGTCACCGGGTTCGTGATCATCCCGGCTTCACTGCGCTTCACTCGATCGACCATGTCGGCCTGATCCTCGATCGACAGGTTGCGGTGCATGATGCCGATGCCCCCGTTGCGCGCCATCGCGATGGCCATGCGGGTCTCCGTGACGGTGTCCATGGCCGCAGAGATCAGCGGCATGCCGAGACGGATCCTTCGCGTCAACTGGGTCGAGGTGTCGGCCTCGCTCGGGATGACGTCCGTGTGCGCCGGGAGGAGCAGCACATCGTCGTACGTAAGACCGGTGAACGCGAACGGATCACGCTGTTCCAATTGAGACCTCTTCTTCTGGATCGCGGCGGACGAAGGAGTCGGGATCGAAGGGAACGAGATGCCCGACGTCGATGTCCCGCGGCCGGGCCTGGCCGTCTACATAGTCTAATCGTCTGGACGACCGGAATATTCCCTCACGGGAAGCCCGCCGAGGCGGGCGGCCCGTTCCCGGAAGGCATGAGCCCGCAACCGGTCTACGGGCCGGGCTGGGTGACGATCTCCCCGGTCGTGAGCGGCGGCTCGACGCCCGCCGGTGTGCGGCGCACGCGCCGGATCGAGAGCACCATGTCGACGATCAGGACGATCAGCGCGATCCACACGGCGATGAATCCGATCCAGCGAGCGGTCGGCATCTCCTCATGGAAGACGAAGTACCCCGTGAGGAACCCGAGGATCGGCGTCATGAACTGGATGAAGCCCATATGCGAGAGGGGCAGTCTGCGATTGCCGGCCGCGAAGAGCAGGAGCGGGATCGCGGTGACCACTCCGCTGAGCAGGAGCGGGACGGTGACCGCCGGGCCGTGGTCGAACGCGCCGAGATGACCGGCCACGAGGAACACCACGACGAGCTGGATCGCCGCCGCCACGGCGCCGACCAGTGTCTCGACCGTCAGGCCCGTCAGCGCGTCGACATCCTGACTCGTCTGCTTGCGCACGGCGCCGTACAGACCGAAGGAGAACGCCAGACCGAGCGCCACGAACGGGAACTGCCCGTAGGCGATGGCGCTGATGAGCACGCCGATCGATGCGATGACGACCGCGACCCACTGCAGTCGGGTCAGCTGCTCCTTGCGCACGAAGACGCCGATCAGGATCGTGACGATCGGGTTGATGAAGTAGCCGAGCGAGGTCTCGATGATGTGGCCGCTCAGGATCCCCACGACGAAGATCTGCCAGTTCGCATAGAGCAGCAGTGACGAGAGCGTGAACCAGCCGAGCATCCGGGGCGAACGCAGGATCGAGAAGACCGGAGCCCAGGTGCGCATCACCGTCACGACGACGACGCAGAAACCGAGTGCGGCGATGACGCGCCAGGGAACCACCTCGTAAGGATCGACGGCGCTCAACAGCATGAAGAAGAGCGGGAACGCGCCCCAGCACAGGTAGGCGGCGAAGCCGTAGATGTAGCCGAGACGGTTGCTCATCGATCCAGCCTACTGGCATTGCAATGGCGCTGAAGGGCGCGGGATCAGCCGCTCACGAGCAGAGGGGCCGGTGCTGATGCACCGGCCCCTCTGCTCGTTGGAGCGCCCCGCTCAGGGCTCCCCGTGCGTATCGAAGCGCTTAGCGCTCGACGACTGCGAGGACGTCGCGAGCCGAAAGGACGAGGAACTCGTCGCCGCCGTACTTGACCTCGGTTCCGCCGTACTTCGAGTAGAGCACGATGTCGCCGACCTTGACGTCGAGCGGCACGCGGTTGCCGTTGTCATCGACGCGACCCGGGCCGACCGCGAGGACCTCGCCCTCCGAGGGCTTCTCCTTCGCGCTGTCCGGGATCACCAGACCCGAGGCAGTGGTCTGCTCCGCCTCGACCTGCTTGATGACGATTCGATCCTCGAGCGGCTTGATGTTCACCGACACGGCTGACCTCTTTCTTCGGTGTAAGAACTGTGGCGCCCCACACGGGCACGCTGTTAGCGAGTCTAGGGGCACCGCTGGCACTCTCGCAAGGCGAGTGCCAGCCCAGCTCCTCGCTCTGAGCGAACGCGGCGGCCGATCCCGCCGGGGGCCCGAGCACGCGCAGGAGGGGCCGGTGAAATCGCACTGTGAAATACTGGATCCGTACTCCCGAGCCGGCGGAGCAGCGCGGGGCACCGCCGATCCGCTGCGGGACACGCACCACACCACTGAGGAGAACCAGCACGATGTCGTACCCGGTCGATCCGAATCAGCCGCAGACTCCGCCCCAGCCGCCGCAGTACCAGATGCCGCAGTACTCTGCACCGCAGTATGCCGCCCAGCAGCCACCGACCAACAGCATGGCACTGATCGCGATGATCTCATCGATCGTCGGCTTCTTCAGCTTCGGCGTGCTCGCCGTGCTCGGCGTCGTGCTGGGTCACATCAGCCTGTCGCAGATCAGGCGGACGGGTGAGGGCGGACGGGGGCTCGGGATCACCGCGCTCGTCGTCGGGTACATCGCGATCGCCGGCTATCTGATCGCCCTCCTCTTCGTGCTCCTGCTGCTCCCGTTCGTCTTCAGCACCTCGAGTGTCTCCGTGAGCTGATCGACCGGGCGCGCGAAACCCCCTTCACCCCTCACATCCAGCAGAAAGAGCAGACGTCATGACTACCCCGCAGACGCCGTCCAACGAGCCGAATCAGCAGACCCAGCCGACCGTGCCGCTCCAGCAGACCCAGCCCTACCCGCCGGCAGCACCGACCGCCCCGGCGCCGAGCTACCAGGCCCCGCAGCCCGCGGCCGCCCGACCCGCCCTGCCCACGACCGTCGCCCAGACCAACGCGTTCGCCCTGATCGCGATCATCCTGGCCTTCATCCAGCCGATCGCCGGTATCGTGTTCGGCCACATGGCGCTGAGCCAGATCAAGCGCAACGGCGACACCGGCCGGGGCCTCGCCCTCACCGGTCTCATCGTCGGCTACGTCTACGTGGCCTTCCTCGTGATGTTCGTCATCTTCTACATCAGCATGATCTTCATCATGATCGGCTCGCTCGGCTCGCTCGCCAACGAGATCGGACGCTCCGGCTTCGACGACTACAGCTACTGAACCGCGGTGCGATCGGCCGGAATCGACCGCGCCGCGGCTCGAGCCGCAGATATCCCGGCAGACTGACGTGAACGACCCGCAGACCCCGCCGCCCGGCTGGGAGGAATTGCTGACGCCCGCGGGCGAGGAGTACCTGGCGAGGGCCGCCGAGGCCGTCGCGGCCGGTGCCTCGCTCGAAGCCGCAGGATCCGCGCTTCGCGCTCGGGGCGTCGAGCCCGGCACGGTGTCGGCGGTGCTGACGCAGATCGGGCTGCGCGAGAAGGCTCGCGCCAAGTTCGGCGATCGCGCCGATCGCATGCTCTTCACCCAGGCCGGTCTCGAGCAGGCGACCCGGGCTCCCGTCGCGTCACTGCACGCACGGCGATTCGTCGCAGCCGGGTGCCGCGCGGTCGCGGATCTCGGCTGCGGGATCGGCGCCGAGTCGCTCGCGCTCCAGGCCGCGGGCCTCGGGATCCGGCCGGTGGAGCGGGATCCGTTCACCGCGGCGATCGCGGGTCGGAACCTGGGCGTGCGGGTCGCCGTCGCGGATGCGGAGAGACTCGGGCCGGGCGATGCGGACGGTGCGTTCCTCGATCCGGCCCGCCGGACGGCCGGGCACCGGGACACCCGCAGGCTCACCTCGCCGAGCGACTACTCCCCCTCGCTCGATTTCGCGTTCGGCCTCGCGAATCGTCTCCCGACCGGGGTGAAGCTGGGACCGGGTTTCGAGCGTGAGCTGATTCCGGACGACGCCGAGGCGCAGTGGATCTCGGTGGACGGCCAGGTGGTCGAGACCGGGATCTGGTTCGGGGCGGTCGCCCGGCCGGGGGTGCGTCGGGCAGCGCTCGTGCTGCGCGGCGAGGACGCGCACGAGCTCACCGCTGCGGCCGATGCCCCGGATGCGGCGACGCGAGGACTCGGCGACTACCTCTACGAGCCGGACGGCGCGGTGATCCGTGCCCGTCTGATCGGGCGCCTCGCCGATGAGCTGGGGGCCGGCATGGCCGCCGAGGGGATCGCGTATCTCACCGCCGATGCCTATGTTCCGACGCCGTTCGCCTCGGCGTTCCGCATCCTCGAGCATGTGCCGGCGGGCGAGAAGCCGCTGCGGCGAGCGCTGGCCGAACGCGGGATCGGACGCCTCGAGATCAAGAAGCGCGGTGTGGGGGTGGATCCCGCGGCTCTGCGCACCCGGCTGCGCCTCAAGGGCCCGAACGGGGGGACGCTGATCCTGACGCGCACGGCCGACGGCGGTCACGTCGCGGTGCTCGCCGAGCGTCTGACTGCGGACTAGACCTCGCCAGGAGGCGGCATCGGGCCCGGGCTCAGCGCTCGTCCGGAGCGAAGACGGCCGAGCCGTCGAGCAACCGATCCTGATGGTCGAGCATCCGGAGGACCGAGGCCTCGGCGCCGTCCTCGTCCCGCGCCTCGATCGCAGCCACCAGCTGCGCGTGCGAGTCATCGGGATCGTCTGCGTACCCGGCCGGGCAGTAGTCGGGACGGACGCTCGCACGGATCACGTCGCCCAGGCTGTGGTAGAGGTCGACCATCACCTGGTTGTGGGACAGCCGGGCCACGAGTTCGTGGAACTGGGAGTCGGCTTCGGTGAACGCGTCGGGATCCTGCGTGCCGGCCATGAGGTTGCGCGCGCTGAACGCGGCCCGCATTCCGCCGAGCTCGTCGTCACCGCGGTTGCGCGCCGCCGCGCGGGCGATCATCACGTCGATGCCCCGGCGGACCTCGATCACGTCGCGGGCGCGCGCGGTGCGGAGCCGACGCTTGAGGGCGACCAGCGTCTCGTCCTTCGCGTTGACGTAGGTACCGTCGCCGTGCTTGACGGCCAGCAGGCCCGAGTGCGCGAGCGCCCGGATGGCTTCGCGCACCGAGGTCCGTCCGACACCGAGATCCTGCGCGAGCTGCGCCTCGGAGGGGATGCGCTCGCCGACCGGCCAGACCCCGGTGCTGACCGCCCGGCTGATCTCTTCGATCGCGTGCTCCGTCATGGAGACTCGTGCCGCCTTGCGCACGACGCCCTTCTCATCAGACATGTGACAACTTTATCAATCGTGTATCGGATAGTTCCCGACCATGAGAGGTCGAGGAAAACTGGATGGAAATATTGTGTCCGCCGGTCGAGTTCGATGATCCCGTGCGGTGTAGGAACTCCGGTATTCGTTCAGGAATCTCTCCGC
>CAMFIY010000025.1 GCA_945952575.1 uncultured Leucobacter sp. | reverse complement strand
TCTCTGGGCTCCAAGCCTACTTATACGTGTTCAGTGTTTCGTCGCCCGGAACGCGATCAGTATCTCCGGCTCAGAGAGGGTTTAGTACCAGTGGGGATCGGCGCCAGATCCGCGGGGCCGAAGCCGCGTGCGTGCACGTTGAGCTGGCCTCAGCGCGGTGAACTGTGCTCGGACAGAATCGTAGATGTCATCGGTCGATGACTCATCAACAACGGATACGATCAGGGCGAACGGAATGGTTGTCGGCGAGTTATCTAGTGCCCCGCTTCGACGTGCGACGTATGACACCTCAAGGCGGGGTAGTTCTACTTCCCCGGGTTTCAGCGTCACGCGGTAGTGTCGCACGGTCTCCCACTTGCCGCTATCACGCAGTTGCGCCTCGGATGCTCCGGCCTTGGCGCCGCCGAGGGTCTTGGTAACCGGTTCCTGACTGGGCGTCCATCCTTGAGTGAGCAGTGCGCGCGCGTCCAGGCCGCTGATGTCAAGAGTCCGGCTCTTCGCGTTCGATCCCTTGGGCGGGCGGAACGAATGCATGCGATGGTGTGGTCGCATCACCATTTCGAGTGAGGCACTGGTGTATTCGGTGGGTTGTGTTGGATCGACGGGTGACGCGTATGCGAGAGTGATTTGCAGTTTCACGTCGCTCGAAAGCTGCCCCGCGACCGGGATCTGATAGCCGAGCAAATCGCCTCGCTCGATGTCATCGACGTAGAGAACGTGAGCTTCGTTGGGCCCACATTCCATCAGGTCTTCAAAAGTCAGAGGCTGTCGCCCGTACCCAACCTCGTCGCGAAGCTTCACATGCTGAGTTGGGCGCTCCGCGAAGTGAGTGGCGAATGCGCGCAGGACGCTGCTGTTGACCCTGGGGAGTCGCGTGACGAGGTCTGCGAGCGCGTGCGTGGTCACGGGTGCAGCAAAGCTCGTGCCAGCGGCTTCGAGGAAGCTCCCGTCAGCACGGACGATGTTGAACATACGTTTTTCAGCTCCACCGAATTGGACACCCAGCGGCTGAACGCGAGCTCCGTGGCGCCCTGGCCCCATGGATGAGTAAGGTGCACGCGCCCAGGGCTTCTCCGGAGACGGAGCGTCGCAGGCGCCGACCGCGAGGCCATTGGCCATGTCCGCAGGAACCTGCACCCGGTGCAACCCAAGATCTCGATCCTGGTCACCATCGTTGCCCGCAGCGACCACGAAAAGCACGTCATCGTCCCATGCGAGCTGATCGAGTTCGCTCGTCCAACGGTTCGGTTCCATGTCATCTTCGACAGCCAGAGTAGGGCCCAGGCTCAGGTTGACGAGTCGGTGGCCACCGGCCTTGATCGATTCCTTGATGCGGTCGAGCACCCAGTAGCCTTCGAGATCGCCGGGGATGTGCGGAGCAGGAAGGACACGATAGCTGGCCACGGGCAGCGGCGGTGTGGGCGCTTGATCGCCCGGCTCTACGAGGCCGTACAGAACAGCTCCGGTCACGCCGGTGCCGTGATCGAGTTCGCCTTGGTCGGCCGGCTCAGGGGTGAGGTCTTTGGCTGCAACGGAAAAAAGACCATTGGCGCGTCGAGCGGTGTCAACACCACCATCGAAGACAGCTACAGACACGTCGGTCATCACAGGTTGGTGTGAGGCCGGCGCAGCAAGGCGCAGAACACTCCGAGTACCAAAACGGGGCCGAGGTCGGATCGCCGGCATGGGTCGAAGAACACGTAACGGGTTGAAGCGAGAGAGATGTTCGGCCCGATCAGCGTCGAGGCTCACCGGGGTGAATGTGAGGCCGCCAACGGTACGAACGAAGTCGCGGTGCACCTCACCGCCTTCGCTACCGATGAGGTCGAACCAGCGCTCGAGTGTGTCGTCGTCCAGCGGTATCGCGTCGCCCAGGCTGGATGCGCGAGGGTGCAGTACGGCCTCCCAGACTCGCCGAACCGATGATGCATCTGCGCTCCGCTCCGGTGTGCGCAGTACATCGGACTGCCGCGGTAGAGAGATTTCGCTTAACTCACGGATTTGGGCGAAAGCTTGGTTTTCGGTGCGGTTCCGTCCGCCCTGGGTGATGAGTCGGCGAAGCTCACGCAACCCGTCATCGGAGACAGCGAAGATGAGCCGCCTCGTCTGACTCTTGACTCTCTTCTTCTTGGTGACATACAGCCCGGTATCAGCTCGTGAGCCAACCGGGGTAGCACCGACGTGAGATAGCAACTCGGTCGGAAAATACGAAGCAGCGAGGTAGTTGGGGAGCAGTTTCGCTTCGATATACACGCGGTCGCTCGCTCGCAGGCGAGGTGAGAGGGCTTCCGCCTGCTCTGCTGCCTGGTTGATCTGTGGGATGAGCAGTTCTTGAGCGGCCTCTACGGTCTGAGGCTCGTACTTCTCACCGCCACCGGGATTGGGGGCCTGAACATCGAGGCGTAGGGCTTCGCCGTTAACGAGTAGTGGACGTGAGATCCCGTCAGTGCTCCGAACGGCCGCCATCGTTGGCTCCTTCTGCTCGCTTGATGCCATTAGCCACGGTGGGGTGGCTAACGCCGGTCAGACTTGCGATCTGCCGGTTCGACACCTTTAGTATGTCGCGCATCGCAAGGAAAAGCCGGTCACGTCCCGCACCCGTGTCTTGGACTTGGCGGGCTAGTTCGCTGATCAATTCATCAGACAAGTTGGAATCGTTGAGCACGGAACGCCGGTTTGCAAGAGACCAGAACCGGGTGAGGTCGGAGCTGCTTTGGTCAGCGGTGAGTTCCGTCACGAGTTCAAGGATTTCTTGATCGACAGCTTGAGCTGTCGCAGCGAGGTTGGCAAGGATTGCTGCTCGTTGGACGCGACCAGGCAGCGGCAGTGCGAGAGCGCGATCAAATCGGCGTCCGACTGCGGCATCCAGCAGTTGAGGGTGATTCGTAGCTGCGATCAGTAAGCTCGTATCGGGCCACCGATCAAGCTCAACCAGAATGACGTTGACGATTCGTTTGAGTTCCCCGATATCGGAATCGTCGTCGCGTCTCTTGGCGATCGCGTCGAATTCATCCAGCAGAAGAACGCAGGGACCTGTCTTGGCATAGTCCAGGACAGACTTGATATTCCGTCCGGAAGTCCCGAGATAGCTGGACACGACCGAGGACAGATCGAGCGAGAGTAACGGAAGAGCAAGGGATTGAGCAAGCCAGCGCGCTGTCATTGTCTTCCCCACTCCCGGAGGACCGCTCAGCAAAAGCGTTCGAGTGAGTCCCACTCCGGCTCGACGGAGGTCGTCCGCACGTTCGCGTTCACGGACTACCTCACGAAGCTGGCTCATCGTGTCGTCGGCGAGCATCAGCCCGTCACCATCCGGGAGGAGGTCGATATCAACCAACGGTTTGGCACTGTCGTCCTCGGTCGGTACGGCACCGGCAACGTACCTCAACCCGGTACCGTCAGCTCCTGCGGAGATCGCGCTGTGCATCGCATCTCGAAACGACTCAACATCCTCAACACCAGGAGGAACCGCACGCATCAGGCGCGATGCAACCTGCCGGACCCCTGCACCATGGCCACGAGTACCGACCCTCACCAGATCAATGACGGCTCGCTCGAGACCGCCCTCTGATTGGTAACCCTTGCGCGATGCATCTGACATGATTACCACCCTATCCTCATTGCGTTATTGCGAATGGTAGGTGCTCGCGGTAACACCATCGCATCAACCTCAGACATTTACCACGCAAGCCGAGCGGCACACATCCGCAATGGGCATGCTCTCGACTCCGAACTACACCTTCCCTCCATATCGTTCTTCGAGCATCCGGGCGGTGACTGGGTTCACAAGGTCGTCGCGCATGATGTAGTGCTGCTGGGTGATCCTCGGATCGGTGTGCCCGAGAAGGCCCGCAGCGAGATCGAGCCCTCCGGCCTCGTAGATCGTCGTCGCGCCCGTCCTGCGGAAGCGGTGCGGGGTGACGCCTTCGAGCCCTGCCTGATCCATGATGGAGCGAAGCTGCCGGCGCACGTTGTTCGTGGTCAGAGGGTCTCCGTTCCTGTTGCAGAACAGCAGCGCGTCGGGGTCGATCGATAGCCGTCTCCTCATCCGTTCCCGGATCGCCTTGACCGCAAACTGCGGCAGTACGATCCTTCTCACTGAGCGTGAGGTCTTCGGATGGTTCTGCCGGTGAGTGGGCTCGCCCTTTCGGCTGATAATCGTGCCGCAGATCCTCACCGTGGGATACGCGCCGCGGAGATCGAGGTCGCGCAGGCGGATCGCCAGCACTTCCCCGATCCGGACCGAGGTGCCCAGCAGCACTTCGACGATCTGGCCGAGCTGCCCGTCAGGTCTCGGCCCGGCCTTGATCGGCCGCTCCTCCCACGCTTGAATCGCATCCCTGATTAGCGACACCTCGGAGTCCTCGAAGACATCTGGTGTCCTGGCAGGGCGGCGCAGGCGGGAGATGTGGTCGATCGGGTTCCTGGGGATGATCTCGTGCCTGACCGCAAGGCTCAGCGCGAGCCGCAGCACGACTCGTGCCTGCCGGGCTCGGCTATAGCTCTGCCTCGCGAGCTGCTTGATGAAGTAGTCGCAGCGGGCGACGCCGATCTCTCGGAGCGTGAGCTCGGCGAAGGCCGGGGCGACGAGGGTGAGCATGTTCCGTTCGTAGAGCAGCCGGGTCGTGCGGGAGAGCCGGTCCTCGATCTCCATGTCCTCAAGCCAGTAGTCGATCAGCGCGGAGAACCGGCTGTCCGCGCTGAGCTCGATGAAGCTGGGCTGGAACAGGGAACGTTCAGAGAGCTTCCGCTTGAGCGCGAGCTCAGCCGCGGCCGCGGTCGGCCCCGTGCATTGCACGGCACGGAGCACGCCGTCCCAGTCACGGTAGCGGGCGCGCGCTTCACACCGGCCCTTGCCCAGCCGCCGGTGGCTGATCTTCCCGAAGGTGCCGATCGGAGTGCGGGGCCTAGCCATGCCGCACCTCGATCCTGCGGCATGAAGCCGGGATTCCGCGATGGTGCCGGAAGGTGATTCTCTGGATTGATTGCATCAGTCCAGATTGGCGAAGCTGACTACTCCAGAACCTGGGTACAGCCAGCGGAGGAGCTACGGTGCGGGCCTGCCTGAACTCGCATGATTGCTGGCGCGTTCGCGGCACTCGGCCAGATACTTTTCCGTCTGCTCGGAACGCTCGAATCCCGGAGGCACGACGCGATCTTCCAGGGCTGCTGAGTCACGCGTGGAGCGTTGGGCGGCACGCATGATCGCAGCCCGATCGATGATCCGCTTCTTCATCTGCGCCCTCCCTCTCGCGTCGGCTAATCCTCTGCGTGATCCTACCGGCGGAGCGCAGTGCGTGATTGGTGCAGCAGATCCAGGCTCAGAACCGGGCGGCCGTCACCGCTGAGGAAAGCTGTAGCGCATCCAGTAGACGGGTCTGCTACAGGAGTCGGTGTTCTTTTGCGTCCTGGCCTATGTCGGGTGCTGGCGGGAGAATCGTGGTGTGAGGTCTGCGATGGATGATCGCCAGGAGGCGGTCCTGGAATGGGTTGCCGCTGGCTGCCTCGCTGGCGAGGAACCCGTCGAACGCTACAAGCAGACGGCGGCGTCACTGGCTGGACGTGGTCTGATTCAGCTCGACCGCGGGTACGGGAAGCAGTGGCGGGCCTGGCTCACGCCGCTCGGCCGGTACTGGATCGAGCATCGTTCCTATCCGCCCGCGGGCACGGTGCTGGAACCGCTGATCGAGACCGGGCCGGAGCCTGCCGAGGTGAGCGATTCGCTGTCGGATGCGGAGTTCATCAACCGGCGCCGGATCATGAAGGCGGACTGGGCGCAGCACGGGTTCGCGTTGATCTGGCTGGAACTGGAGGATCAGCGGGCGCTGCACTATGCATTCCAGCCCAGCAAGGAGCATCTTTCAGACGCTGATGCGCTCGAGGACTACCGTGCCATGGAAGAGGCCGAGCCCGGCAAGGTCGCCGAGGTCGCCGAGCTCTGGGGCGTGTACGAGCGCGCATTCGAGAGCGCCAAGGCTGCGGCTGCGCGCCGGGAAGAGATGCGCGAGGCCGGGATCAAACCGCCGCACAAGAAACAGAAGGATCGCAAGTACGTGGTCCGGGCGCTTGCCCGACCAGAGATCGATATGGAGAAGCTGGCGCAGCTCGTCATCCATATGGCTGCGGAGAATGCGCGCACGCAGGCGGAGGACCCGGCGCTGTCGGACGAGGAGAAGGAACGGGCCAAGGGCTCGGCAGCTCTGCTGGCGAAGATGGAGTTCCAGCCCATGCCGGTGCCCCCCTCCCGTCCGCCTCGCAAGAAGAAGACGCCGGTCGTCCATCACGCCCCGCGGAAGATCCCGCCGGAGATCGATGCGAAGGTCAAAGAGACGTGGTCGTGTCATCGGGCGGGCTCGGATCTCGCGGCTGTGCTGGTGGCCCGATCCGCGGTCGCCGACATGCTCTCGGACTGCGGTGTTCCCGCGCAGTCGGATGATCTCGGCATCGCGCTGCCTCGTCTCGTCGATGCTGGCCGCCTGACACCGGGCACAGCCCGGGAGGCCGGGAGGCTGCGCTGCCTGACGGTCGTCCCCAGCCACCCGCCCGTGACACCCGTAGAAACCAGCGCGCTGCTGAACATGGTCGTGAGCATCCTCAGCGAGCTCTACCCCGGTGGACCCGAAATCTGAACCTGCTCATCAGAGACGCAACGGAACTGCGGTCGGCGTCGCAGGTCTCCACTCGGCACGTTCCACCCAGTCAGCGGAACGTCCTCTTCATGTCGGAACCCGGAGTCAGAACGCCGCCCCGTTGTGCGAGGGTGAGGGCACCATATCGGCGCCCTCACCATTTTCCATTTCAGTCTTCGCGCGACGCCGTGCCCTCCGCCGGGCTGCGGCCTCCCGTATCCGCGCTTTCGCGAGGATGATCAGGCTCGCCGGTCCCATCGCCAGGAACACGAGGCCCATCACGAGGCACCAGAGCATCGGGATGCTGAGCGACGGCTCGCCACCGCCCTCGATGAGTCCCTTGAAGATGTTCGCCACGAAGAAGTAGGGAGCCGCGAGGAGCATGGCGGGCACGCCCCACTTGTGGCTGTCGCGGCGGTGGATGATCCGCATGATGAGCCGGAGGCTGGGCAGGTACCGGGCCAGGAAGCCGAAAGTGCTGATCACTCCCGCGATGATGCCGCTGAACATGGTGGGTTCCTCTCGTTAGCGCAGAGCTATTCAGAAGCGGCGCTAAGAGAGTTGCCCGAAGGCCTGCCCGGAGGCGGAAATGTTGATCACAGGGGTGACCGCTTCGTCATCCACTGTATGCCAGCGCAAGCGGAATCAAGCGGTTATCCACATGCGCACCGCGTGGTGTCACTGGGAAGGGAGTCAGCTTCTTCCGCGGCTGCGCGTCGAGGAGTGACCTGACGGGCCCGGTGGGTCTGGGGTGATGGGCCGGTGTGTGCGGAATCGCCGCTGTACTTCCTCACTGACCTGGTAGCGGACGATAGGAAGAACCCTGCGGACTGTCTCTCGGATGAGGTCGTAGGGTTCTTTCCCTTTGAGCGTGCGGGCGATCGAGTCGAGCCGAACTTCCTCCATCGTCTGCCGGCCTCTCTCCGTATGCAGGTACCTCCGAAGCGTACCGACCAGAAGCTTGCTCGCCTCGAAGGCGTAGGTGACGCGGTCTGTGGCAAGTGCTTCGATGCGGGCTTGCTCCGCATCGACGATAGCCATTGACCGGAGCATCTCGGCTTGTTCCTTGTTGAGTCTCCGCATCCGTTCCGGGGTAACGGGCCTGGCGAAAAACCTCTCTGCTGCGTGGAGTCGTTGCTGACGCTCGTCGGTAGGGAGCAGCTGGTGAGGGATCGTCGGGCGCTGGCGACTGGGCGACTGGTGGCCGACTTGAGGTCCGAGCTTTCGTTGATTCGAGGATTGCCGAATGGCCGCGTCAATACGGATTCGCATCGCTGTGTCGTCGATGCTTTGCTGAGTCGCAAGCATGGTCATGGGGAACTGTCCTCTCTCGTGATGAGTCATGAGAGAGGTGCGCAGAAGCCATCAGTCCGGTCAGATTCTGTAGGTTGAGGTGACGAGGACGGGAACCCCTGCCCGGGCAATGTCGGTACCCGTCGGTATCCTTGACATATGCGTAAACGAGCAAAGAAGGACACCCATGAGGGGGAAGCTCGACGTGCTCAGTTCGCTCGTGTTCGTCTGCTGAACGAAGAACTTGACAAGCTCACAACCGACGCAGCAGAACGGACGGCGAGCGTTACCAACAAGGCATCGTTTCTCGCAGTTTCCGCGGGCGTGCTGATCGCGGCGTCGACCATTCAGCTTTGGAGCAAGCTCGCTGTTCTCGGGGTGGTCGCGCTGGCGCTAGCGTGTCTCGCGCTTGCCTGTGCAGCTGTTGCCGTTCGGCCAGGGAAACGAATGGGCATTGAGGCCCGTCGCTTGGTCGACCGCTATGTGGACTCCACAATGAGCGCGATGCAGATGGAGATTCAGATCGTCGGCGACAAGGCAGCGGTGCTCACGCAACGAGAGCATGATCTTCGCTCCCGCGCAGCCTGGGTCTGGTCAGGATTCGCCGCACTCGCATTTGCGTCCGCGGCGCTGACAATCGTGTTCGCGGCAGAAATCCTTGGAGGTTAATGATGGGTCGACCTGGCTACGAAGACAGCATCGCTGGAAGCGACGCAGAGAGCGACGAGCCGACATACATCGGTACCGTCCAGTTCGGTGCAGACAACACAGGAACGCTCACACACAGCGACAACAATCCGAGCACGTTGCTTGGGAGAGCACAGGAGAACGACAATGGGGCGTCCTGATTACGACGATTCGACCTCGGGCGGGAATGAGAGCTCCACGACCACAGGCGACAATATTGGTTGGCTCCAGAACAGCCAACCGCCAGGCCAAATACAGACTCGCGAAGGCCAGCCTTCCCGCCGCACCGATGAGTCAGACTTCTAGACTCTGCCTTCCCAGGAAAGGCCGGAGTTGCTAGAGGCAGTTCTGCTTGAGCAGGTCGAAGACTATATTGGTCCCTTCGATCTCGACATCGACGGGTTTGATGAGAGCTGGTGGACCCCTCCTGTGGGCCGCGTTGGTTCCTCGCACCACGACTGGCTGTCCTTCATCTTGGACGGGCGCGAGGTCGCGCGTGCAGAGATCGACTACGAGGCTCAGCTCGGTGGCGACTACCAAGGACCGCCGCTGCCCCGAAGAATCATCGATATTGATTTCCTCGAAGTCCGCAGCGATCGCCGAGGCGAGGGAATCGGCAAACAAGCTGTAGAGCTCATCAAAGCGCGTTATCCAGGCAAGGTGATTACGGCGTTCTCCGAAGAAGCCGATGAGTTCTGGGCTGCCGTCGGTTGGCGAAGGTATCCGCGCACCGATGGATCAACTCACCACCGTCCACTCTTCGTGTGGGATGCACGCCAGCAGCAGCTATAAGCGACACTGCAGGAGCCGTCACAGTATGCGCCCTCGTTCTCGCACGGATACTCGCCCATCTGCCTGTGGCCGGACTTGTTCAGACACGAGCGCACGGGCGCGCTGGATTGCTTGCGCAGCGCGGGCGTAGTCGATCTTCTGCAAGACCCCGTCAGGTTCCGGCCCGAGCGCGTCGCTGCTGGTGACCCTGTAGCGGTCGCGGTAGGCGGCGACTGTGCGGGCATACCGATTCCAGGCTTCCTGCTTGCGCGGTTCGCCGGGGCGAGCCCCGAGCGCCTGTGCCCATGCAGCGCCGTCGGCGACCGCTTGCTCGGCGAGGGTGGCGGCTCGGTGCTCGATGAGCTGGTGCCGCTCTGCGAGGGCCTGCTTCATGTCGGGGTCGGTGATCCCGGCCGCGACGGGGATGAGTCCGGCGATGAGTTTCGGTGCCCGGCGGGTGCGCCCTGCGCTGGCGGGCTGGGTGGTGGCGTTGGCGACGCGCCAGTGGAGCACGGAGGCGATGTCGTCGGCGTCATCGAAGCCGCGCGCGGCGACCAGGCGGGGCATGAGCTGGTCGACGTCGTGATGGTTCGCCTCGGCCCGGCGCAGCTCGGCAGCGAGTGCTCCGAACGCTTCCGAAGCGAGCGCCGCTTCGGCTTGTGTGTCGGTGAGGCCGGAGGTGCGGATGAGGGTGGCCCAGCGGTCGTGCTGGGCTTCGGTGGCGATCGTCTCGTACTCGGCGGCGAGCTGCAGGATCGACCCCCACCGTTCCTGCTCCGCCTGGACCGTCTCGTGCACGGAGAGCTCAGCCCCCGAGTGATGCAGCACTCCGTAGAGCACGCGCCGGGCTGCCTCTTCCATGTCTTCGGCCTCGTGCGGGTGCGCGTGCGCGTCATCCGGGGTGTCGGTGCCGACGTACGCGAGGTTGGCGTCCTTGCCGCGGGTCAGTGCGACGTACAGGTTCTCGCGAGTCATCGACGGGTCGACCAGCACATGCGAGGTGTCCACTGTCACGCCTTGCGCCCGGTATGCGGTGACGGCGTAGCCGAGGTCGAGGTGCTGGGCGACGTAGTCGGCGGGGAGCACGATCGACTCGCCACGGCCTGGGCCGGCGGGGCGCACCGTGACTGAGCCGTCACGGCGTATCTTCGTGATCGTCCACCTGTTCCCGTTCTGCACCCACGAGAACCGGGTGCGGAGCTTCCGCTCGTTCTTCCGCGTGATCACCGTGTCACCAACAGAAGCTTGCACCCCGCCGTCCAGGGTGACCTCACCCTTGAGCGGGTTGACGACATCGGCAAGGATCAGCTCGGTACGAGCGCGCAGGTTCAGCGCCGCGACCGCGTCGCCGGAGTCAGAGACGAGGATCGACGCGGTCCCCGCTTCGCGGTCTGCCCGCCATGCTTCGTAGGCGCGGGCGGTCATGTCGTCGGTGGTGCCGCCGATGATCCGGTCGGCGTCCTCGTAGACATCGATCACGTCGGGTTCCCCGAGGCGGAGCTTGAGCGATGCTCGCTTCTCCCACTCGTTCGTGAAGCGGTGGATCGTGGAGAGTTCCGGGGTGTCGTGGCGGTCGCCGGCGAGGAGCCCGAACGCGCCGGCCGCGGCTGGGGCTTGGAGCTGCCCGTAGTCGCCGACGAGGAGAATCTTCGCTCCGGCTTTCGCGGCGGCCCCGGTGATGCGGTCGAGTGCGAGGGTGCCGGCGAGGCTCGCCTCGTCAACGATCACGAGCTGACCGGCCTGGAAGTTTCGGCCGGTCATGATGTGCAGCGTCCACCATCTCGCGGTGTTCTCGGTTTTGATCCCGAGATCCCCGGCGAGCACTTCCGCCGCGACCGCCGACGGGGCAAGCCCGACCACAGACCCGGCACCGTACTGCTGCTCCCATGCGGTGCGGAGCGCGAACATCGCGGTCGTCTTCCCGGTGCCGGCGGGGCCGACGAGGAGATCGAGGAGCCGGCCGGAGACCGCGATGCGGGTGAGCGCGTCGGCTTGATCGGGGCCGAGCATCCGTCCCTCCCTATCCGGGCGTCTCGTGACTTTCTCGATGAGGGCGAGCGGGAGCTCGGGGCCGGTCAGGGTGCGGGAGCGTTCGAGGAGCCACTTCTCCGCATCAAGCAGCGCCTCAGACGAGTACAAGGTGCCGTGGCGGGGCCGGAACGCGCTCGACCCATCCGGCCGCTGAAACCTGGACGGCGTGGACGCGAGTTCCGGCGGCGTGAGGCGCAGCGAGGCGCGTTCGGCGGCATCGACGACCATGCCGGTGACGGCCTCCCGATCCCGTGCCGTCGCGAAGCGGTACTGCATGGTCTGCCGTGCGGCCTCGGCGGTCAGGTTCCAGCGGTGCCAGGTCGACCGCTTCTCACCCACGGCCTCCATCACGGCACGGCCGATCTTCTCGATCTCGTCTAAAGGAAGGTCATCGGCACGCAGCACCCATACGGGTGCTGCCGGGATCGCCTCACGCGCCCATTCCGATGCCTCCCGCCCCAGCCGCGTCGTGGCGCGCTTGCGCCATTCGGTGGTGAGATCGGCGAGGGATCGCACTTGCTTCTCGGGCCGGGTGGTCAGGGTGGCTTGGGCGCGGAGCTTGATGATCGTCGCCGCCGAAGGTTGCCGGCCGTGCTTCTCGACGTACTCGGCGATGAGGCGGTCTTTCTCGGCGTCGATCTGGCGGGCGCGGGTGGAGAACTCGAGCACGAGCTCTTCCGGCACCGTCCTGATCGCCCAGGCGGGGTTGCGGTCGCGGCCGCGATCCCGCGCCTCCCATTCCACGCCGAGCAGCCGGGTGAGGTGGTCGGCGATGATCGCCTCGTGCAGTTCGGAGAGCGCGACGGTCGCGGCGTGCATCGGCCGCCCGTCGAGTGATCGCCACCGCCCGTCGAGCGTGGTCTTCACTTTGTTTGACACGACGACATGCGTGTGAAGGTGCGGATCACTGCTGCGGGAGTCGTAGTGGTCGTAGGCGGTCGCAGCGAGCCCGAAAGTATCGACCTGCGCGACCGCGCCACCGTCGGCGCCGGTCATGCCGATGCGGGTCGCGGTGACTTCTCGTTCCATGAAGTCGATCACCTCGGCGATCGCCGCGTGATGCGCTTCGGCGATGAGCGCCTGGGTGCCGGCATCCGCGACCGCCCACAGCACCGACGCCGACTTCGGCAGTGAGAACGTGTAGTCGTATCCGGCGACGGCCTTCCTCGCGCCGCGTGCGTATTCTTCGGCCTCGATCTCCGCGATCACTTCCGCACGCGACGCCGGACCGAGGTCCGGGTCCAGGGCTTCGACCCGTTCGGCGATGCGCTCGGCCGGGGTCTTGTACACCGGGTAGGCGCGGCCGAGCGGGTCGCCTGTCACCGGGTCGCAGCCCATCCCGATGAGGAGCTGGAGCTGCTGCTCGGATACTTCCTCGCCGGGAGTGATGCGGCCTTCACCGAGTTGAGTGAGGCCGGAGCCGAGCCAGCGGCCGGGAGGGTTCCCTGCTTCGGCATAGTAGCGAGTCAGCGGCGTCGACAGGCTCCGGTCGCCGTCGCCCGCGACGACCGAGCGCAGGAGGTACTTGTAGCCGTCGCCGGCGCTCATCACCCGCATCGAGACAGTCATGCCAATAAGGTGAACCCGACGCCGTCAGCGTCTCCGAAGACATGTCATCAGTCCCAGTGTCTTCGTCGCTTGCCTCGTGTGCGTAATAAGGGCGATGCCAGAGATTCGACGCTTTGTGGATTTGGAGCATTCGACAGACTTTGAGTGTCTGACGGAAAGAAAGTGAACTTTCGGTAGCGGTGGTGAAGTCGTGGCCCATGGTGCACGAGCCATGCGTCATGCTGGGAGGGAAATGTCATCGCTCGAGCATCGGCCCCCATTGCCCTCAGGGTCATCCCTCGGTGTGTTCTTGGTTTTTCTACGCCTGGGGCTGACATCGTTCGGTGGCCCCGTGGCGCACCTCGGGTACTTTCGTACCGAGTTCGTGGAACGGCGCAAGTGGCTTAGCGATCGTGCCTATGCGGACCTTGTCGCGCTGTGCCAGTTCCTGCCCGGCCCGGCGTCGAGCCAGGTCGGTATGGCTATCGGGCTGCAGCGTGCCGGAGTGCTTGGAATGGCAGCGGCCTGGGCGGGTTTCACCTTGCCCTCTGCCGTGCTGCTGCTCGCGTTCTCGGTCGGGGTCTCTGCGCTCGGCGACCTGTCTCAGGCCGGGTGGGCGCTCGGATTGAAGGCTGCTGCGGTCGCGGTCGTCGCCCATGCGGTGCTAGGCATGGCGAAGTCTTTGACGCCTGACGCCCGCCGCGCGACGATCGCCGTCGCCGTGATGGCTTCCGTCGTGCTCGTTCCCGGCTCCCTGACCATGCTCGGCGCCCTGTTCATGGCGGGCATCTTGGGGCTGCTCTTCTGCCGCCCTCAGCACGACCCCGCAGAAAGCGGAGACACCTTTCCAGTGCGGATACGACCTGCCGTGGCAGGGATCAGCCTGGCCGTGTTTGGGCTGTTACTGGGAGGCCTGCCGATCCTCACCATGCTCACCGGGAATGCGACGGTGGGCCTATTCGATATCTTCTATCGCACAGGGTCGCTCGTGTTCGGTGGCGGTCATGTCGTCCTGCCGCTGCTGGAAGCCGAGATGGTGCAGACGGGGCTTGTGGAGTCCGGCACCTTTCTTGCTGGCTACGGTGCCGCTCAGGCGGTGCCGGGGCCGTTGTTCACGTTCGCCGCGTTCCTCGGTGCGGTCACCACGAGCGGCCCAGGCGGGATGGCAGGAGCGTCGATCGCGCTGATCGCGATCTTCTTGCCATCCGCGCTGCTCGTGCTGGGGGTACTGCCGTTCTGGGAGCGACTGCGCCGCATAGTCGGGGTGCGGCGTGCTCTGATGGGCGTGAATGCCGGGGTCGTGGGTTTACTCGCCGCAGCACTTTACGATCCCGTGTTCGTCGAGGGTGTTACGGGTGCCGCTTCGTTCCTCGTGGCGGTGCTCTCCTTCGTGGCACTGGCCTCGTGGAAAGCGCCGGCATGGGCGGTGGTGTTCGCCGCCGCCGGACTAGGTATCGTGCTGCTGTGAACAGGCCAGATTCCAGCTGTCACTGATGTAGGTGAGGCTGGCCTGCGGTGCGGGGGCAGCTCCCGCATGGGAAAATAAGTAGCATGAGCCGATTTCTCGCCGCAGTCAGGGCGTATCCGCTCGTCTTCGCAACCCTGCTGGTCGCGACGGTTGGACTCCTGCTCCTCGCGACGCCCGCGAGCGGCGTGGCACGGTGGATCGTGGGCGGGTACGCGCTCGCGATCGCGGCGTGGGAGGCAGTCGGGATGATCCGGCAGCTCCTACGGAAGCATGCGGGGCTCGACATTCTCGCGGTAACCGCGATCACTGCGGCCGTGCTCGTCGGGGAACCGTGGGCGGCACTCGTGGTGGTGCTGATGCTCACCGGAGGTGCGGCGCTCGAAGACTACGCCGAGCACCGCTCCAAGAGAGAACTCACCGCGCTGCTGCGCAAGGCCCCGCGGCAGGCCACGAAGATCCTCGACACCGAAACCTCGGCGCACACGGCAGATACCGCCACCGAGGAGGTGCCAGTCGATGCGGTCGCGGTCGGTGACCTGCTGCTCGTGCGCCCGGGCGCACTGGTGCCGGTGGACGCGATCCTCGTCTCCGAGCACGCCGTGTTCGATGAGTCGTCGCTCACGGGCGAGAGCCTGCCGGTCGAACGTCAGGCCGGGGAGAAGGTATCGAGCGGTGCAGTAAACGGGCAGGCCGCGGTGACGATGCGCGCCGCAGCGCCTGCGGCGGAGAGCGAGTACCAGCAGATCGTGCGGCTCGTCGAGCAGGCCGCGAGCAGCAAAGCGAAGGTCGTGCGGCTCGCGGATCGCTACGCGGTGCCATTCACGATCCTCGCCCTGGTCATCGCCGGTATCGCGTGGGCC
>CAMFIY010000024.1 GCA_945952575.1 uncultured Leucobacter sp. | reverse complement strand
GCTTGCGAGGCTGGCGGGACACCGAGCTGCGGGCGGCTGACTGGGCATTGTCGGCCAGCGCTCCGCGAGCCGAGGCGGCGCACGCGTTCATCAACTTCGTGCTGACCCCCGAGAATCAGCTGAAGAACGTGAGCTACATCGGCTACCACACCGGCGCCAAGGACATCGAGGCGAAGGCGAAGGAGGCGAAGCTCCCGATGCTCGACCTCGTGTTCTTCACGCCCGAGCAGTTGGCCACGATGCACGAGGGCCAGGTGAACGAGGCGACCGAGCGCGTGGTCGACATCTACAACAAGATGAAGGCCGCGGCCAGTGCCTGACGGTAGCCGGCCCGAACCGACCCAGCAGAAGAAAGCCCGCCGGCTCCCCGGGGCCACGCTCGCGCTCCCCGCGTGGCTCTGGCTCATCGTCTTCTTCCTCCTCCCGGTCGCGGTGGTGTTCTGGTACAGCCTCGGGTACAAGCCGGGCCTGTTCGGCACCCACGCGAACGACATCATCTCGCTCGACCGCTACGCCGAGGTCTTCACCCCGACGTTCTTCGAGACGTTCAAGAACACGCTCGGTATCGGAATCGCCGGCACCCTGCTCTGCTTCGTCATCGGGGCTCCGATCGCCTACTGGATGGCGCTCAAGGCACCGGCGAACCTGAAGGGGCTGCTCGTCGCGCTCGTGCTCGTGCCGTTCTGGACGAACTTCCTCGTGCGCACGATCGGCTGGATGGTGGTGCTCTCGCCGGAGGGCTGGCTCTCCACCGCTCTGCAGGCGGTCGGCTTCGAGCCCTTCAGCATCCTGTACACCAGGTCCGCGGTGCTCTTCGGCGTCGTGTACAACTATCTGCCTCTCATGATCCTGCCGCTCTTCGTCGCTTTCGACCGCGTCGGCGAGGTGGTGCGCGAGGCGTCGAAGGATCTGGGGGCGAACTCGATGCGCACCTTCCTGCGAGTCACCTTTCCCCTCGCGAGACCCGGCATCGTGGTCGGCGTGCTGCTCGTCTACATCCCGCTGATGGGCGACTACATCACCGCCACGGTTCTCGGCGGGGCGAAGGGCAACATGGTCGGCCAGATGCTGGCCTCGCAGTTCCAGACGGCGCAGAACTGGGCGCTGGGCTCCGCGATGGCGATCACCCTGATCCTCATGATCGCGGTCTCGATCGCCGTCATGGCAGCCGTCTTCTGGCTGGTCGCGCTGCCCTTCCGATATCAGAACCATGTGAAGCTCGCGGAGGTGGCGGCATGACGACGACAGAGACGACGGGGTTGAGCGAGGCCCCGGCCCCGACGCACCGGATCCGGAAGCCCGCGAGCGAGCACCTGCTGCGGGCCTGGAGCATCCTCGTCTACGTCTTCCTGTTCGCGCCCATCCTCGTGATCGTCATCTATTCGTTCAATGTCGGCCGCCTGCTGATCGCGTTCGATCACTTCGGCTTCGACAGCTACGCGGCGCTCTTCCAGAAGCCGGTGCTGAGCGACGCCGTGATGGTCTCGTTGAAGGTCGGCGTGATCTCGTCGCTGTTCGCCGCCCTGCTCGGCACGCTCGCCGGGATCGCGCTCGCGCGCAGGCCGGGCAAGTGGACGCTCTGGTTCGTGACGCTGCTCCTGCTGGTCGCGGTGACACCCGAGATCGTCGACGCGGTCGCGCTGCTGCCGTGGCTGGTGTTCCTGGGGCAGGACCTCGGCCTCAACTTCTTCAACGACGGCATCGTGCGGCTCACGGTCGGCAGCTCGCTGTTCTCGATCGCGGTCGTGACCTACATCGTGCGGGCGCGGCTCGTCGGCATGCCGGCGAACCTGGAGGAGGCCTCGGCGGACCTCTACTCCACCCCGGCGCGGACCCTGCGCAAGGTGACGCTGCCGCTCGCGATGCCGGCGATCCTCGCCGGCCTGCTGCTCTCGTTCACGTTCAGCCTGGACAATACGATCGTCTCGTCGTTCGTCCAGGTCTCGGGGACGACGCCGTGGCCGGTCTACGTGCTGAGCGCGCTCCGCAGCGGCCTGCGGCCGGAGATCGCAGCGGTATCGACGCTGATGCTGCTCCTCACCCTGGTCGCGCTCGCGCTCGTGGGGATCGTGCTGAAGCGGGCAGGCGACTCCGCGGCGGACATCGCCCGCACCATGGCGGGCGGGTAGGCCGCCACCCGGCCGAGCGGACGTGTCATCGCACTCGTGATCGTGCGCTAGGCTGGTGCGGTGCGCCTCCGTAGCTCAGGGGATAGAGCGCCGGTTTCCGGTACCGTAGGTCGGGGGTTCGAATCCCTCCGGGGGCACAGAGAAGGCGCCATCGATTCGGTGGCGCCTTCTGGTTTCTACATGGAGAACGGATCCTCGTGACGCCTCAAGAACTCGCCGCCCATCTCGCCGCCATCCTCTCCGACATCGTGCGTGCGCGCGGTGCCGATGTCGCCGTCGCCGAGGCGGACACCGCGGTGGAGCGGCCGAAGAGCCGCGAGCACGGCGACTGGGCGTCGAACGCGGCCATGAAGTTCGCGAAGCGGATCGGCGCGAATCCGCGCGAACTCGCGCAGGAGATCGTCGTCGCCGTCGAGGCCGTTCCGGGCGTCGCCTCGGCCGAGGTGGCGGGGCCCGGATTCATCAACATCACCCTCGATGCCGCGAGCGCCGGCGAGACCGCGCGCCGCGTGGTGGAGCAGGGCGCGGCCTACGGGCGCAGCGACGTGCTCGCCGGACAGAACATCAACATGGAGTTCGTCAGCGCGAACCCCACCGGCCCGCTGCACCTCGGCCACACCCGCTGGGCGGCTCTCGGCGACTCGATCTCGCGCGTGCTCCGCGCAGCCGGCGCCGACGTGACCAACGAGTACTACATCAACGATGCGGGCGCGCAGATGAACAAGTTCGGCCGCTCGGTGCTCGCCGCCGCGCTCGGCGAGCCGGCTCCGGAGGACGCGTACCCGGGCGGATACATCGCGGAACTCGGCGCCAAGGTGCTCGAGCGGATCCCGGATCTCGCCGAGCGCGCGGCTCAGGATCGCGAGGCGGCGCTCGCCCAGGCCCAGGAGACGGCCTATCAGCTGCAGCTCGCCGAGATCAAGGACTCGCTCGAGCGATTCAACGTGCACTTCGACGTCTGGTTCTCGGAGCGCTCGCTGCACGCGGCGCCCGCTGACGGCGGCAAGAGCCCCATCGAAGCGGCGATCGACCGCTTGCGCGCGCAGGGCCACGTCTTCGAAGCGGACGACGCGATCTGGGTGCGCACCACCGACTTCGGAGACGACAAGGATCGCGTTTTCACGCGCGGCAACGGCATCTTCACCTACTTCGCGGCCGACGCCGCGTACTACCTCTCGAAGATGGATCGCGGCTTCGGTGAGAAGGTGTACCTGCTCGGCGCCGATCATCACGGCTACATCGGCCGCCTCACGGCGATCTCGGGGGCCGCGGGGGACCACCCGGAGACGGACCTGAGCGTCCTCATCGGACAGATGGTCAACCTGAACGGTGCGAGGCTCTCCAAGCGCGCCGGCAATATCATCGAGCTCGACGACCTGCTCGAGTGGCTCGGATCCGACGCGCTCCGGTACTGGCTCGCCCGCTATCCGGCCGACTCGCCGCTCTCGCTCGACGGCGAGAAGCTGCGCAGCCGGACGAACGACAACCCGGTCTTCTACGTACAGTACGCGCATGCGCGCACCTGCGCGGTGGATCGGAACGCGGCCGCCGCCGGCATCGATCGCAGCGCATTCGAACCCGGCCTGCTCACGCACGAGACCGAGACCGAGCTGCTCGGCAAGCTGCAGGAGTACCCCGGCATCGTCGCGGGCGCCGCCGAACTGCGCGAGCCGCATCGCATCGCCCGCTACCTCGAGGAGCTCGCCGCGGCATTCCACCGCTGGTACGACAACTGCCGGGTCATCCCGCTGGGCGACGAGCAGCCCGGCGACCTGCATCGCACCCGGCTCTGGCTGAACGACGCCGCGGGTCAGGTGATCCGCAACGGACTCGACCTGATCGGGGTCAGCGCCCCTGAGCGGCTATGACCTCGGACTCCGAGGCGCCCGCGGACGGAGCCGAGCCAGCCCCTGCGCCTGAGCGTCGGAGATCGCGCTGGTGGCTGCGGCTCATCGCCGTCGTGACGGTTCTCGCCGTGCTCTTCGGACTCGGCGAACTCGCCGTCCGGATGCTCGTGCCGGGGATCGTCGCCTCGGCGGTGCGCCAGAAGCTGGAGCTGACCGCCGATCATGCCGTCGACGTCTCGCTGGGAGGGTCGGCGCTGCTGAACGTCGTGCAGGGCCGTCTGGGCGACGTCACCGTGGACGTGGCCGACGTGCCGGTGATGGACGGGATCTCGGTCTCGGCCTCGCTGCACGCCGCATCGATCCCGTTCGATTTCGGCGGGAAACCGATCTCCGGCGGCACCGTGGAGCTGACGGTGCCGAAGGATCAGATCGGCCCCATCGTCGAGCTCGCCACGAAGGGCATCGCAAGCACCGGCAAGGTCTCCGACGGGGTGCTGGAAGTCGGGCGCAAGGTCGAGCTGTTCGGGCAGAAGGTTCCGGTCACCGCTACCGTGTCGCTCGGAGTGAAGGACGGCGACCTCACGCTCCAGCCGCGGGGAGTGAGCGCTGCGGGCTTCGACCTCAGCGCCAAGGAGTTGCGCCGTCTGACCGGCTCGGCGCTGAACGCCGTACTCAGGCCGCAGACCATCTGCGTGCGCGATCGGATTCCCGCCGGTGTGACCCTGACCTCGCTGGTCCTCTCGAGCACCGGTTCGGTGCGTGTGGCGGCAGATCTGGCGCCGACGATCCTGACGGATCCGGAGATGCGGAAGACGGGCAGCTGCGTGTGAGCGGTGGACCGCGCCCGGGGCTCGAGAGGCCGGGTGGCGGACCTTGCACCTGGATCTCCTGCACGCGGTACTGAAGTCGCCACTCGGTGAGACAGCGGGCGGCCGGGATCAGCCCGCGCGCAGCTCCCGCCGGATGAGCTCGCCGACGCGATGCATCGCCGCGAGCACCCCGTCGCGCGCGTCAGCGCCCGAGCGCCAGTTCGCCAGCACCGCATACGCGATCCGGCGATCCCGGTTCATGACCAGGCCGGTGTCGGCGCGGACGTTCGAGATCGTGCCGGTCTTGTTCCAGAGCCAGATGTCGCGATCGTAGAAGTAGTGGGCCAGCGGATCGAGCCCGAACGCCGCGGCGACCATGGACAGATCCATGCCTGCGCCCAGCCAGCGCTGCAGCGTTTCGGCCGACGCCGGGCTGAGGTCCTGTGCTTTCGCCGTACGCGCGACGAAGCGTACGAGTTCTCCGGCGCTCGCGTGCGAGAGGGTCTTCGGCGCCCCGGGCGGGCTCGGCCAGCGCACCACGTCGTCGAGCGCCGACTGCGTGTACCCGAGTTCGCGCGTGTGCTGCTGCACCGCGGGGAGGCCGATCACCCGGCACAGCGTATTGGTGGCCGCGTTGTCGCTCACCGCTCCGATCAGCGCGGCGACGTCGTAGAGCGACAGCGTATCCGCCTGCAGCAGATACCAGAGGCCCGAGTCGTCCATCCACTCGTTCGGGCGACGGGTGACCAGATCCTCGAGTGAGCGAGCGCCCGCATCCACTTCGGCGAGCAGCCGATGCAGGAGGAAGACCTTCCCCACGCTCGCGGTGTCGAGCGCGAGATCCGGGTCCGCTCGGAAGAGTTCCGCGCCCGAGTCGATGTCGACCACCAGGGCAGACCAACGCGCACCGTGCTCATCCGGGAGATGCACGGACATAGCGGGCCTCCTTCACTCCGGTCCGATTGCGCGATGCCGCGCAACGGTGAGAAGCTCTCAATACTCAATGATACGGTGCGGATCATCGACCAGGCGAGCACGAGTGTGGCCAAGTCGTGCTTGTCAGGAGTAGTCTGATCGCATGACTGTCACTGGAGATACGAATCGTATTCGCGCAGCCCTGAGTGTCGATCAGCTCGAGAGCTGGCGCACGGAGTTCGCGTCCGATCCCGCCGCCAGGCTCGCGATGAACGCGGTGACGCACACCGCGGTGGACGAGGTCGCGCTGGATCGGGAGCGGATGCTGGGCGTCCAGCTGAGCATGTCCCATCGCCTCGACGACTGGGAGGCCGCGGACCAGCAGCGCTCCGGCCGGTGCTGGCTCTTCGCCGCCCTGAACCTGTTGCGCGCCGACGCCAGGAAGAAGCTCGGCGTGAAGAACTTCGAGTTCAGCCAGAACCACGCCATGTACTGGGACAAGATCGAGCGGGCCAACTACTTCCTCGAGGACATGATCGAGCTCGCGGGGAGGGCGCCCGACGAGCGGACGGTCATGTTCCTCCTCGAGGGCGTGCTCGGCGACGGCGGGCAGTGGAACATGGAGGTCTCGATCTTCGAGAAGCACGGCGCCGTGCCCAAGGCGCTGATGCCCGAGACCGAGTCGTCGTCGAACACCGAGCGGATGAACCTCTCGCTGCAGACGCTGCTCCGCAAAGGCGCCCGGCTGCTGCGCGAAGCCGTCGCCGCGGACGCCTCCTCCGCCGAACTGGACGAGCTCAAGACCCGGATCCTGGGCGATGCGCACCGCGTGCTCACTATCCATCTCGGCGTGCCGCCGGAGCGCTTCGAGTGGCGCTGGAACGACGATCAGGGCGAGTTCCACGACGCAGGGTCGTTCACGCCGCAGGGCTTCCTGGCTGCGTACTCCGACATCGTGCTCGGCGACTACGTGTGCCTCGTGGACGATCCGCGGCCCGAGCACCCGAAGGGGCGAGCGCTCACGGTGTCGCGTCTCGGCAACGTCGTCGGCGGCGATCCGGTGCTCTATATCATCGCCGAGATCGAGACGATGAAGCGGCTGGCGTCCGAAGCCATCGTCGAGGGGGAGCCTGTCTGGTTCGGCTGCGACGTCGGCCAGCAGATGGAGCGGAAGCAGGGGCTGTGGTCTGCGGAGCTCATCGACTACTCGGGGGTGTACGGAGTCGATCTGTCGAGCACCAAGGAGGATCGCGTGCGCTACCGCGATTCGGCGATGGATCACGCGATGCTCCTCACCGGCGTCGACGTGGTCGACGGCGCGCCGCGGCGCTGGCGGGTGGAGAACAGCTGGGGCATCGAGAAGTTCGACAAGGGGTTCTGCACGATGGATGACTCCTGGTTCGACGAGTACGTCTTCGAAGTCGTCGTGCGGAAGGATCGGCTCCCGGCCGAGCTGCTCGCCGCGTTGGAGGAAGACCCCATCGTGCTCGATCCGTGGGACCCGATGGGGGCGCTGGCCTGAGCGCCTAGCCGATCGCGAGCGCGGCGGCGGCGACGGCTCGGATGGCCGCCTGCGCGCCGCGGGGTGCGTGGCCCTCGGTGCACACGGCCAACACCCGGTAATCCGCGGTGCCGGGTGCTCCGATGAACGCGACGTCGTGGCGGATGCCGTCGTCCCAGCCGCTCTTCGACCCCCAGGCGACGCCGTGCGGCAGCGACTCCGCGATGATGGGGAACCGCTGGGCGCGGAGCAGGCGGGTGATGACATCGCGCGACTCCGGGCGCAATGCGTCACCGCAGGTCACCTCACGCATCAGACGCGCGAGGTCGAGAGCCGTGGCCGCGTGCGTGAATCCCGCCTCCGCGGCCGCGTAGTCGCAGATGAGGCGGGTCATTCGCACGTCGGGCACGCCGAGGCGTTCGCACGCGGCACGGACCGCATCGAGCCCGCGCACGCCGTCGGTCGCCCCCGGATCCCTCGCGACCGCCCCGTCGGCGGCGCCCAGCGCATCGACGACCAGGTTCGTGGCCTCGTTCGACGAGACCACGAGCATGCGTTCCAGGCACCGGCCCAGGGCGATCGGGGTGCCGTCCCGCGGTAGACCCGGATCCAGCTCCTCGGGTTCGAGGGCGAAGTCGAAATCGGGTGCGTCGGGGATCCGGCTCGCGAAGCGCCGGCGGCTCGGCACGGTCTGCTCGAGCGTCAGACCCCCGGTCTCGACGGCGAAGAGCAGTGCGGCCGCGACCGCGAGTTTCACGGTGCTGGCGGCGTAGTACTCGCGCTGTTCATCCCATCCTCCCACGCGCGCGCCGCTCGCGTCGAGGAGCGCGAAGGAGACGTGCGGGCCGGTCACCGCCCGGCGCCGTCCGTCCCGCGGGCGTCCTCGAGGAGCGCCGAGGCGACCGCGCGGATCGCGGCGGTGCCCTGCGGATCGGTGTAGGCGCGGGTGCAGACCGCCAGGCACACCGTCTCGCCGTTCCGCTCGACGAAGGCGAAGTCATGCGCGATCCCTTCGACGGCGCCGCCCTTGCCTCCCGAATCGACCGGTTCGCCGATGCGGGCCGCGAGTTCCGCCGCGACCTCTCCGATGACGGGCTCCTCGCGGTCGCGCAGCAACTGCTTCGCATACTCGGTCCATTGCGGCTCGAGCAGTTCGCCCCTCACGAGGGCGGCCATCAGTCGCGCCAGCCCGAGCGCCGATGCGTGATTCGTGACCCCCGCTTCGAGGCCGGCCTCGTCGGAGTAGGGCCGATCCATCCCGGTGTCCGGCACCCCTGCGTCGAGGGAGACGGCCCGCACCTTCTCGGGGCCGAGCTCCTCGAACAGCATGTTGGTCGCGCAGTTGGCGCTCACCGTGATCATGCGCTCGATCACACGTGCGCGGGTCACGACGTCGCCGGGCACCCCGAGCCCGGGATCGGTCTCCTCGGCCTCCATGACGAAGCGACCGGCCTTCGGGACGATGCTCGCGAACTCGTGCGTGACGACCTTCTCGTCACCGAGCCTCCAGGCGCCGCTCTGCACCTCCCGGAGCGCGGCCACCAGCACCCCGACCTTGACGGTGGAGGCCGAGTAGTAGACCCGCTCGGCGTCGTACGCCCGCAGGATCCTCCCGTCGCGATCGACCATCGCGTACGAGATCATCGGGATGCCGTCCGAGTACGGGGTCACGAGACCGCCGGCTTCGCCGTCGAGACCGAAATCGGGATCTTCCATGATGTGCTCCTCGGGGATGCGTGGGGTCGGGATGGGAGGTCAGACGTGGAGGAGGAAGTCGCTCAGGATCGGCTGCCCGCCGTTCACGGAGACGACCGGCACGCGCTCGTCGACGCCGTGCATGCCCGATCCGCGGCGACCGTCGGGATCCGCGGTCGACGGGGTGAAACCGAAGCATTCCATGCCGAGACGGGCGAAGGCCTTCGAGTCCGTGCCGCCGCCCATGCAGTAGGGCACGACGATCCCGCACGGGTCGTGCTTCAGCAGCGCCTCGCGCATGCGGGCGAACCAGGGCGAGGACGCGGAGAAATCGGTCGGCTCGCCGGGGTCGATGAGCGTCCAACCCACCTCCGGGCCGATCAGCCGCTCCATCGTGGCGATGGTCGAGTCGTAGGTGCCGGGGAGGCAGCGCACATCGACCTCCGCCTCGGCCGCTCCGGGGATCACGTTCACCTTGTACCCCGCGTTCAGCACGGTCGTCGTCGCCGAGCAGCGGACGGTGACCCGAGCGACGTCGCCGGCCTCGCCCATTCGATCGATGGCGCGTTCGACGCCCGCGTCGCTCTCGAGATCGACCTCATAGCCCAGCGCGGCGTTCGTGACGGTGAGATACTCGCGCACGGTATCGGTGAGCGTAAGGGGCCACTCGTAGGAGTTGATGCGGAAAGCGGCGCCGAGGAGCTTCGTCACCGCGCTGTCCGGGGTCGGGCGGGAGCCGTGGCCGGAGGGCCCCTCCGCGCGGAGCCGCATATGGAGCGTGCCCCGCTCGGCGACGGCGATCGGATAGAGCATCACCCGGCTGCCGTCCGCCGCGACCAGCGGCGTGGCGCTGCCGCCGGACTCGCCGATCGAGGCGCCGAGGCCGGCGAAGATCTCCGGGTGGTTCTCGACGAGCCAGGCGGCGCCCCAGTCGCCGCGATCCTCTTCATCGGCGACGAACAGGAAGACGACGTCGCGTTCGGGTGTCGCACCGCGCTCCGCCCAGTCGAGCAGCGTGACGAGCATCATCGCGACGGTGTCCTTCATGTCGACGGCCCCGCGGCCGTAGACGTAGCCGTCCTCGATCCGCCCCTCGAACGGGGGCACGGTCCACTGCTCGGGCTCCGCGGGCACGACATCGAGGTGCCCGTGCACGAGGATGCCGGGCAGTTCGCGATTCCTGCCCGGCACGCGGACGACGGCGGAGGCGCGGTGCGGATCCCGAGCGAACATCTCGGGCCGATAGCCGGCATCGCGCAGGGTCCGTGCGATCTCGTCCGCCAGCGCGGTCTCACCCCGGCTCTCGCCGTCGCCGAAATTGCTCGTATCGAAACGCAGGAGGTGCGCGCACCACTCGGCCGGGGACTTCGGTGCCTGCACGCGCGATCCGCCCTTTCAGAATCGAACTTACGTCACATAAACACTAGCTCGAACAGGCCTCTCTGTCATTAAAGACGCTGCAAATATGGGAAATTTGATCAAACGATTGCTGTTGCGCACCGCTCTTACGATTCGTAAAATTAGATCCCATGAGCGATTCCACCTCCCAGTCACCCGCCCTTCGCAGTCTGCGCCCGGGCGCCCGTTGCGCACTGATCAGCCCCTCCGGGCCGTCGGAGCCGGAGACGGTGCAGCAGGCGGAGGCTCTGCTCGCATCCTGGGGGCTCGAGCCCGTGCGCGGCGAGCACGCGCTCGACCGCCACGAACGCGCCAGCGGATACCTCGCCGGCAGCGACGAGGCGCGGGCGGCGGATCTCAGCTGGGCGTGGACCGACCCGGGGATCGACGGCGTCTTCTGCGTACGGGGCGGCTACGGGGCCATCCGCCTGCTCGACCTGCTCGACGAGGCCCGGCTCGCCGCGGCGACGCCCAAACCGCTCTACGGCTCCTCCGACATCACCGCACTGCACGAGTTCTGGCAGCAGCGGCTCGCGACCCCGACCTGGTTCACGCCGATGATCGCGACCCGGGATCTGCTGGACTCTCCGGAGAGCGTCTCCGCTTTGCGGGACGCGGTGCTGGGGGAGCGGCCCTGGGAAGTGGCGGGCGATGACGAGACGGCGACGCTGGTCGCCGGCGAGGCGCGCGGAGAGCTCACCGGCGGCAACCTGAGCCTGCTCGCCATGAGCACCGGATCGCATCCGTCGACGCGGACCCGCACCGACGGCCGGATCGTGCTGATCGAGGAGGTGCACGAATCCCCGTACCGCATCGACGGACTCATGCAGATCCTCCTCCGCTCCGGCTACTTCGAGGGCGCGGTCGGCATCGGGCTCGGTACCTGGGAGGACTGCGGTCCGATCCCCGAGGTCCGCGCTCTGATGGAGGAGTTGCTCGCACCGCTCGGCATCCCGGTCGTCTGGGGGCTGCGTTTCGGGCACGGGCCGGATGTCTCGTCCTTCCCGATCGGCCGCGGGGTGACTGCGACGCTCACCGCCGACGAACGACCCGGGCTCGCGTTCGGCTGAGCGGTCCGGGCGACGGGCGGACGTCAGTCCGGGAGCCGCATCGGCTCGTCGAGTTCGAGCAGTGCGTCGCCGAGGAGATGCAGCCGCACGGTGAGATCGTCGACGGCGGTGCGCGCCGGATCCTCCGGCGGCATGTCGGCGCCCATGGCGAAGACCCCGAACACGAGATCGTTGCCCCCCGCGGTGCGGACGATGCCGGCGAGGGAGTGCACCGTGTTGATGTAGCCGGTCTTCGCGCGCACGGCATCCCCGATGAGGGCGTTCTCGCCGACGAACCGCTTGTCGTACATGGTTCCGTTCGGGCCGGTGCGGGTGAGCCGGTCATCCAGCAGGCCGAGCGCACCCTCCCGGAGACGCGCGCGGCGCAGCAGATCGACCACGGTCACCGCAGGCACGCGGATGCCCTCGCTCATGCCGGAGCCGTCGAGGAGCTCGACTCCGTCCACCGGCACGCCGTAGTCTGCGAGCACACCCTTCACCGCCAGGCCGACCTCATCGAAGCCCGGGCCCGAGCCGAGGGCGATCGCCGCCAGCTTCGCCAGCGCTTCGGCGAGGGCGTTGTCGGAGGTGCGCAGACATTCGCGCACCAGGGCCTCGAGCGGCGGTGAGCTCACCGAGGCCAGCAGCTCGGCATCCGGGGACGCCGATCCCCGCACCAGTTCCGGCGCACCGCCGAGGAACCCGGCGAAGGCCGCGCCGGCGCGGCCCGTCGGATCCGTGCCGCGGGCGCTGTCGTCGACCGCCGGATCGTTGCGGTCGCCGTCGGTCTGCAGCGACGAGATCCGCGGGATGTCGCCGTTCGGATCCCGATCCTCTTCGAGCCACTGGTCGCTGCGCCACTCGCCGCCGGCGAAGAGCGAATCATCGAGGACGATGCGGGTCGGCGGCTCGCCGTCCAGCGCTGCGAGCGTGCGGCGGGCCAGCTCGTCGAGTCGGGCGGGATCGGTGTAGTAGGTCTCGCCGTCGCCCGGCACCCGGCTGAGGGTGACGTCGCCCCCGCCGACCAGGACGATCTCGCCCGGGGCCGATCCGCGGACGACCCGCGTCTCGATCCTGAAGTCCGGGCCGAGGGCGTGGAGGGCAGCAGCACAGGTGATGGTCTTCATCACGCTGGCGGTCTCGGCGGGGAGCTCGGCGGCGCGCTCGAGCAGGCGCCTGCCGCTGTCGGCCTCGACCACCAGGATCCTGGCGGCGCCGAGGCGCGGGTCCATCGCCTGCCCGCGGAGCGCCTCGAGTCGATCCTGTGCGGTCGCGACATCCGTGCTCACGCGGGTTCTCCTTCCGTCGCCGGCTCGCCCATGGTGGGCACTGCGGCCAGCAGCTGCTTCGTGTAGTCGTGCTGCGGGCGGAGGAGCACGTCCTCGGCCTCGCCGCTCTCGACGATCCGACCGCGGTGCATGACCAGCACGCGGTCGCCGATGTTCCAGGCCACGCCGAGATCGTGCGTGATCACGAGGCAGCCGAGCCCGCGCTCCTGCTTGAGCCGGAGGAGGAGCGCGAGGATCTCCCCGCGCACCGAGGCGTCGAGGGAGGCCACCGGCTCATCGGCGATCAGGAACTCGGGCTCGAGCGCGAGGGCGCCCGCGATGACGACGCGCTGGCGCTGACCGCCCGAGAGCTCCTGGGGAAGCTTGGTGAAGAATCGCTCCGGCGGCGAGAGCTCCGCTGCGAGGAGCGCCTGGCGCACCCGCTCCCGTTCGTCGCCGTCGAGTCGCTGCACGCGGATCCCCTCGGCGATGATCTCGTAGACCGTGTGCTTCGGGTTCAGGGCGGACATCGGATCCTGCAGCACGAACTGGACGCTGCCGCGGTAGTCCCGCAGCTCGCGCTGCTTCCGGCTCAGCGCCCGGCCGCGGAATCGCACGGCACCCACCGTGGGGGCTTGCAAGCCCAGGACGGTGCGGACGAGCGTGGTCTTGCCCGAGCCGGACTGGCCGACGAGCACCGTGATCTCGCCCTCCTTGCAGCTGAGATCCACGCCGTCCACCGCGCGCACCTCGCCGATGCGGGTGTGGAAGTGGACCGAGAGGCCGTCGGCGCTCAGGATCTCTTCGCCCGAGCTGTCGGGGACCACGCTCACCGCGGTCGTATGGCCGGGCTCGCTCTGCTTGCGGCTCGCGGGGTTCAGCCGGCTCTTCTCATCGCCGATGACGGGCACGGCGTCCGTCAGCGCGCGCGTGTGCGGGTGCTGGGGATTCGCGAGGATCTCGCGAGACGGACCGGATTCGACGATCTCGCCGCGGTAGAGCACGGCGATCTCGTCGCAGGTCTTCGCCAGTACGGAGAGATCGTGCGTGATCATCAGCAGCGACATCCCGCGTTCCTTGACGAGACGCGTGAGCAGGTCGAGGACGCGCTCCTGCACGATGACGTCGAGCGCGGTCGTGGGCTCGTCGGCGATGATGAGCTCGGGGTCGCAGGCGAGCGCCATGGCGATCATCACGCGCTGCTTCTGGCCCCCGGAGAGCTCGTGCGGGTAGGCGTCGATGGAGTGCGCGGGGAGATCGACCTGCGCCAGGAGCCCGGCCACCTCGCGGCGGTAGGCGTCCTTGCCGTTCCGGCCGCCCTTCGGGTCGTGCAGCCGCATCGCCTCGGCGATCTGCCGGCCGACGCGCTGGACCGGGTTGAGGGAGTGCATCGCGCCCTGGAAGACGATCGAGGCCTCCTTCCATCGCACGGCGCGCACCTGGCCCCAGCTGAGCTCGTTCACCTTCTTGTCGCCCAGGACGATGTCGCCGGTGACGGTGGCGCTCTCGGGCAGCAGTCGCAGCGCCGACATGATGAGCGTCGACTTGCCGGAGCCCGATTCGCCGGCGATCCCGAGCGTGCCGCGGCGCGGCAGGCGGAGGGTGACGTCCTTCACCGCCTGGAACTCGATCGGCTCGCCCGACTCGTCGCGGGTCCGGTAGGAGATCGAGACTCCCTCGAACTGCAGTGCGTACATCAGCGGGCTCCCAGGGTCGGATTGATGACGGTTTCGAGGGCCCGGCTCACGAGCGTGAAGGCCAGCACCACGACGAGGATCGCCAGGCCCGGCCCGAGGATCAGCCACCAGTAGCCGGCGACGGCCGCACCGCTGCCCATGGCCTGCTGCAGCATGGTGCCCCAGGAGATCCCGCCGCCGCTGATACCGAGGAAGGCGAGCGTCGCCTCGGAGATGATCGCCACGCCGACGGCGAGCGAGGTGTTCGCGAGCACGAGCGGCATCACGCCGGGCAGGATGTGCCGCCAGGTGATGTGCGTCTGGGAGGCGCCGAGCGCCCGGGCGCGTTCTACGTATCCGCGCGCCTCGAGCGAGAGCGTCTGGGCTCGAATCATGCGAGCGGTGCCCGCCCACGACGTCACGCCGATGGCGACGATGATCGTGAAACTGCTGGCGCCGAGCACGGCGCCGAGCACGATCGCCAGCACGAGGCCGGGGATGATGAGGAAGAAGTCGATGATGCGCATGATGATCGCGGCGCGCCAGCCGCGCAGCGTGCCGGCGAGGAGGCCCATCAGGGTGCCGATGATCATCGACATGAGGGTGGCCGCCGCGCCCACGGTCAGCGAGGTGCGCGCGCCCCAGATCATCAGGGGCAGGACCGAGCGGCCCAGGTGGTCGGTGCCGAAGGGGAACTCGCCCGAGGGCGGCTGGAACGGTGCGCCGGTCGCCGTCGTCGGGTCGAGGGCGGACTGGTCGGCCAGCAGCGGCGCGAAGATCGCGATGAGCGCCGAGAGGATCAGGACGATCAGCCCGACCATGCCTCCGGGCTGCTTCGCGAAGGCGCGCCAATTGGCGCGAAGCGCGTCCAGGCGTCGCTGGCGGGTCAGATGCCGTGTGCTGGTGGTCGTCACGGTCGCAGTGTCCATCGAGGTGCCCCTGTTCATGCCGCACGCACCCGCGGGGCGATGACCCGGTAGAGGATGTCGGCGAAGAAGTTCATGATGATGACGATCGAGGAGAAGACCACGAAGGG
>CAMFIY010000023.1 GCA_945952575.1 uncultured Leucobacter sp. | reverse complement strand
CGACCCGACTGTGCGATAGCGCCGCGCCACACCCAACAACGAAACTCTTTGTCTGCCGCACGGAAGCGAATGGCGACGGCGTTCTCGGTCCACATGCAGGCCTCAGCGTCCACGATCACGGGCGTGGACCCGAAGCGCACCCACGCGCGAACACGCTCAGGTTTGGGGTCGGTTGTGACGGCGAGTTTGTCGAGTTGGAGCTCAACCGCTGTCAGCGTCTGGAGCGGACCGTCGCGGGTAATCCGGTCGAGGATGCGCTCACTCGTGCGTGCGTCGATGGACTCCGCGTAGCGGCGGTTTGTGCCCATCCGCGTCGCCTCCCCTCCAGCTGCGCACCGATCTCGACCTTTCGATTCTAGAACTTCTGTTCTAGACTCATGACTCATGAGGACGCCCCTGATCGAACAGGAAGCCACGATCTGGCTGGTCGATGAGGTACCGTCGCGCATGTATTTCGCGGGACGCCGGTGGCGGGTATCCGACACCCCGACCAGACTGCGCGACTCCATCTGGGGCTACGCGGACGCTCCCGCGCACGGGCTGTACGGCTGGCGGTTTCAAGCGACGGATGCCGACGGCGAGAGCCTCATCTTCGACGTGTACCCGTCCGAAACCGGCTGGCACGTCCACCACACCTACGCGTGACGGGTTAGAACCGCGAGATGGTGTGCGTTGTCGCCGCGCCCGTGAACGGGCGGTCTGCCTCGGCAAGTGCCGCGCGGGCCCGTTCCTCCTCCGCCCGGGTCTCCGGCGGCAGCGCTACACGGAGGTGCTGCTCGGCGATCGCCGCGTCCCTGATCTCGATCTGGTGCGCGTAGCCCGCCGACAACTCGCCCAGCCGGACCTGCAGGTCACGCGTCAACTGCGCACCGTCGCCGCGAAGCCTGCGGATCTCGTCGGCCGCCTCGGAGGCCTGGTGCTCCGCCCGCGCGGCGATGATGTCGATGTTCGGTTGCGCACCGAACGGGCGCCGTGACCGGTCGCTCCACGCGGCCGCCTCCACTGTGGGTGCGGGCCGAGCCGCTCGCCCCAGCTCGATCCGGGCGGCTCCACGGGAGTCGTCGATCGAGACCTCCATGCGGTTTCGCATCATGTTGTCTGCGATCTGCTCCCTGGCGCTGGCCGCGTCGCGGGCGATAGCGATCGCCTCGTTGTGGAGTCGGCCACGGGTCATGCCGACGTAGAGGCCGGCCGCGTCTACGCCAGGGCCGACGACGGCGGCATCCGTTGTTTCGCCTTGGATGCCGTGAACGGTGGATGCATACGCGAGGTGAACGTGCTCGGCGACGTAATCACTGCTCACGCGTCGGACGTCGCCGCTGTCAGTGAGGCTGACCAGTTCGACCTCGTCCGGCCGGATGCGGCGAATCGTCCAGAGTGCGCGGTTCTCGACTCCCAATCCGCGGTCGTTCAGACGGGTCTGCACGACGTCGCCTTCGAGGAGCCGCTGCTCCCCCTGCCCGGCCGCGACGCGCCGGGGGTCGAGTTGTCCTCGCTGGACGCGCCGCTCTTGGATCTGCTCGTTGATAGCGGTCGCCTCGTCGTTCGTGCTCGTGACCAGCGCGACCCGTTTGCCGTCGCCTGCCCACTGGAAGTAGGCCGACACCATCGCGGCCCGAGCCGCGTCGGCATCCACGACGCGCTGGATGAGTCCACGGCCCTCCAACTCGCCGGCGACGCGGGCTGCATCGTCGACGGATGCCGGTTCGCGCATACGCAGCGTGAGCTCCGCGTATGTGGGGTCATGGAAGCGGTGGACAGCGGTGAGTTCGACAACGGCGGTGGCGCGCCTCGTGAGGCAGGCCATCGCTCCCGCATGGCCGACGGGCATGGCCTGCAAGTGATCCCCCACCATCGCGATGCCGGCACCGGACTCCTGCGCGAGAGCAGCGAGAGCGTTCGCGGTGTGCAGATCGACCATCCCCGCCTCGTCAACAACGATGCGATCCCCCGGCCGCAGCGGGTAGAGGCGCGGACCCGCATAGACGCGTCCGGTGCTGGCATCCGTCTCCCCCGCTGCCAATCGCGACCAGGTCTCGGCACCGGCCGCGTCGCGCCCCCATCGCCAGCCATGGTCGGCGAGGAGAGCGTGCAGGCTGATCGCGGTCGCCCCGATCTCGCGGCCGGCGACCGTGGCAGCCTTCTTCGTCGGTGCGACGACGATCATGCCGCGCCCCTGCTGCTTCAGCGCGATGCGAACCACGCGCAGCAGGGTCGTCTTGCCCGTACCGGCCGGGCCGGTCACCGACACCAGCCGGTCAGTCCCCGCAATGGCCGCGGCAGCGTCAATCTGCCCGTCGTCGAGCCGCTCATCCCGCGCGAGGAGAAGGTGGCCGATGCTCGCGATGTCGTCGCTGTCGAAGCGGATACCTTCGTGCGTGAGCGCCTCGAGGCGATGGGCGAGGTCGACTTTGAGTGCCGCGGTGGATGCCGCCATGTAGGCCTTGACGTGTTCGGGTCGCCCACCCTCGTCGGTGAGCAGGTCGACGGTGAGCTGTCTGGCGCGCGCGGTGACGTCGTCGATGAGCTCCTGCAGGTGAGATCTCTCGCTCACGATCCCCACCGCGGCGATCGCTCGAGTGGCACCTGCCCGCACGTCGTAGGCGGAGAAGCGTCCGCCGCATCCGGTCGATCGCGCGTCGGCATCCACGATGGCCTTCGCCGCCAACAGGTCACGATCCAGGGCACCGATCGGGACTGGCACCATCTCGGCCGGCGCTCGGTTGGCGAGCGCATCAGCCGCGACCTCGGCGATCTCGCTTCGGATCCGTCTCTCCCACTCGCCCTCTTCGAGATCTGACGGCTTCTGCGGTCGCCCCATCGCCCACGCGCGCCGATCGATCTGCTGCAGCACCGCGTGGTCGGGCTCCTGCCCCGGGTGCGCCTCACGCCACTCGACAAGAAGCCGGGCACGGTGCGTCTCGATCTGGGTTGAGCGGCGCGACAGCGGGCGCACGAGGGACGCGAGTTCGGCGATCTCACCGTGGTCGTCGAGACGGTATCCGTGGTCGGCGAGCGCGCGGAGCCACTGCGGGTCGGTGCGCGCGGCCAGTTCCCCTTCGGCGTTGATGAGCGTGTGGAGCTTCATCGCGACACGGGAGTCGACATTCGACCATTTGCCGTCCTGGCCTTGGACCTTGACGTTGAGCCACAGGTGACGGTGAATGTGCGGGTCGAGGGCCCGTGAGCGGCGGTGCTGTAGCTCGACGACTTCGATGCGATGGAGCGATTCGCGAATGCGGCCGCCGGCGCCGCGCCGCGCGTTGAGCTCCCGCTGCCAGGTGGTGATGATCGTGTGGCGCAGGCGGTCTTGGAGCGCCTCGAACTCGGCAGCGAGGTCAGGATGCAGGAGCGCGGCGATGCTGTAGGACTTGGGCGCGTTGATCGTCCCGTCGAGGATCAGGTCGGCCGCCGGCAAGGTGAGTTCGCGGCCGCGCTGTTCGTCGGTGACCGGGTCGTGGCCGTCTACCCAGCGGCGCAGCTCCTCGGCGCCGAGCGTGTCGACGGTGACATCGCCGTCCGCGACGGTGAACCGCTGCACGCCGCCCCCACCCACCCCGCTGTAGCCGGCGAGTGCCTCGACACCGGTCACCGCACGCAGGTGCGAGTCGCAGCTGCCCTTGAAAGCGTAGGCCATCGCCTGCCGGACACCCTGCGACCCGACACCCCGCTTCCACCGCTCGAGGCCACCGCGCATGGCTTCAGACTACGCCGATTAGGTCTAAGTAGCGAGTACTTACACAGAAAGTGCCTGCGTGCATTGCTCTCTCGGTTGGTGACGGCTCGAACGACGGGATCGGTCGAGCCTCTTGCTTCGCGTTCATTTGAGGCACGCCATCTGAGATTTGCTGCGGGCGGGTCGTGCGTGCCGTCGGATATCGACGACGATCAGACGCGCGGCTCGGCTCCTAACGCGCCCGATTGAGGACCGGCTTTCGAGGCGTTCTAAGCGAAAACTGAATACCGTGTGCCTTATGCCGTCTATCAACAAGACTGTGAATGACAGTCGGGCCACCGTGCCGGAGTTTCGTTCAGTCGCGAATCACGGTGATGGCGGGCAAGAACCTAGCTCATCGGCGGACGAAGATCGCCCACTAAGTCTTCTGCTCGACTTGACCGGCACCGAATGGTGGGTCCTGGAAGAACACCTGCTATCGCTGATGGCTGACAGCGGGTCCGACCTCCTGGTACGGACTGGACTGGTGCTCGCACCCCTCCCGTCCAGACCTGCTTCGATCTCGATGGGGCCTTACGAGGAGAAGGCTGGCCGCCCGCTCGGGTCGACCCGGAACGGATCACTACCGAACTACGAAGAGCACTTGATGATGAAGCTCCTGCGCGAAGTTGACGTGACAGAGGTTCAAGGTGATCAGCTGTCGATTCGAGATCTTCGAAGAGCAGAGTGTTTGTCAATCTCGTTCGCGGGACCGTCACTCGCGGGCTTGTTGATTGACGCGTGTTCGCGCGCTGGCGTTCTGATCGCGGCGATCGCTTGGGATGAGACCAGTGCAGTCGCAGCGGATCTTCTGTGGAATGGCCTTATACTCCGCTATATCGTTGCTGATCATGTCATTGTCTCCGACTACGAGGACTACCCGGACAATGTCGATTACTCCGGCGACGAGCCACGATGGAAAGCGGATCGCACACCGGAGGGGCCGGCCGCTGGCTAGTTCTATCACGACATCGATGGACCACATCTAGAGGACAAATGCCGCCATCTCGCGCTGCCCCGTGACGTCCCGAGTCGACCCCTTGCCCTACCGCCTCAGACGCCCCTGCAGCGGGCATTACGGGCTGCTGGCAGGGCGCCAGTGCTTCGAGTCAGCGGGCACGATAACCGCGAGTTGCCTGCTTCGTTCAAACTCCCGTACATCCACCTACAGTTTCCCGATCTTGTCGCTGTCGAACAAAAGGTCCGCAACTACTGCCTGGACCGAGCGCACCGCGAGCGAAAGTGGGTGGGGTTCCTGGAGCACGGATACGGGTATCAGCCGCGGGACTCGATCGTTCTGGCGTCACAGATCACGGGTGCCCTGCTAGGCAAGTTCAGCCCTCAGGAGGTTGTTGCGACCTCTAGCGGCGAGCTCCAGTTCAGCGTCGGCGTGGCGATTCCGAGCACGACGAAGCATCGCGCGCTGCTCACGACAGCCTGGATCGCCGAGCCAGCGGCGGGGTTTCGCCTCACAACTGCATACATAAACGGGGCGCTCCCCGAATACGCCGACGCTTTGCCTGCCTACGATCCGAGCGCATCCATCGAGGACGCGTGGACCGCAATCGTCGAGCGCGCGAATGAAATCGTGGCGGGGTGGACCGCCGACGGCGTGTGGGCTCGGCCGAGGGTGTTTATTCCGCGTTCAGGCTCAACTCAGGCATTCGCCCGAGATCTAGGGTGTGTCTCCCAATAGTTGCGCCCACGTGAGGCAGGCGTGGATGAGTGCGCCGGCGCGGTAGGTGATGGCGAGCTTGTCGTAGCGGGTCGCGAGGCCCCGCCATTGCTTGATCCGGTTGAAGGACCGTTCGACGACGTTGCGGGCCTTGTAGGCGTCGGTGTCGAACGGCGGCGGGCGCCCACCTGCGGAGCCTTTGCGTTTCCGCGAGGCGATCTCGGTGCTCTTCTCGGGGATGACGGTCTTGATGCCGCGGGCGCGGAGCATCCGCCGGTTCACGCCGGTCGCGTAGGCCTTGTCTGCGGCGACCGAGTCCGGTGCGGTGCGGGGCCGCCCGCCGCCTGGGCGTGGGGCGCGGATGTCGTCGAGGACCTGCTCGAGCATCGCGCCGTCGTTGCGCTGCCCGCCGGTGACCACCACCGCCAGCGGCCGCCCGGACGCGTCGACCGCGTGATGGATCTTCGTCGTCAACCCACCGCGAGAGCGGCCGATGCCATGCCCGTCAGGCTCGACGAGCTCCAGCGGCAGATTCTTGTGATTCGATCCCGCCCCCTGTGTCCTGGTCAGGGCGCGTCGTGTTCGTCGCGTGCTGATGCGCCCGCGCGATCGTGGCGTCCACCGACACGTCCCACGTGATCAAGCCCTTCGCATCGGCATCGGCCAGCAGCGCCTGCAGCACTCGATCCCAGGTGCCATCACCGGCGTAACGGCGGTGACGCTTCCAGAGCGTCTGCCACGGACCAAACTCACCCCGCGGCACATCCCGCCAGGCGACACCCGTCCGGAATCGGTGGATGATCCCATCCACGACCGGACGGTCATCTCTGAACGGATGGCCCTTCTTACCCGCGTTCGACGGAAGCAAAGGCCCGATCAGCGCCCACTGCTCATCCGTCACTCCACGGAACCGAGACTCTTGACACGAAGACACATCACCCAGAATCGCGCGTCAACACCCGACTATATGGGAGACACGCCCTAGTACTACAGTCGCGTTTATGGCGTGTGTCCGCGGCGTAGATAATGGTGTCGTCGGGCGGTGTGTTGGTGTTTTCGGCGCCAGCGTGACCGGTGGAGCACTCGCGCGGGGTCGGCGGGCGCATTCAGCACGAGCGCGGCGATGAGGTGTCGGATCTCGGGCAGGCTCAGCTCGACGAGGTCTCCGTCTTTGTCTCCTCGAGCCCCCTTTTTGACCGGGTGACGGTGAGGAAGGCGTGGGCGAGCATGGAGAGCGTGATGTGCCGGTACCAGCCGGTGTACTGCCGGACTTGGTAGTGGTCCAGCCCGGTCTGCCCTTTCGCCGTTTGGAAGGTCTCCTCGATCGCCCATCTCGCGCCGGCGACGCGGACCAGCTCGCCCAAGGCGACGCGCTTGGGGCCGTGGCAGAGGTAGTACGCGAGCTCTGACGGGTCGGTGAGGCTGCGGCGGGCGAGGAGCCAGTACTCGGCATCCGGGTCGCGTTCCCCGTTGATCCGGGCGCGTGCCCACGCGTATCGGCGGTCGCCTTTCGAGCCCGCGCCGGCGGACCTGGTCCGCCACGCCGTGGCTGGGAGCTCGCCGATGAGCGCGTCGGCGCGGTACTCCTTCCCGAGGATCGACACGGTGGTCTTCGCGATCACCCGCTGGCTGGACGGCACGGCGAGCACGTACGACATCCCGCGATCCTCGAGCGCCTTGCGGAGCCGGTAGTACTGGCCGTAGACGGCGTCGCCAGTCACCCATGATGCGGGGACGTCGGCATCGATCGCGCGGGCCAGCATGCCCATCGCGAGCTCCGGCTTCGTCTGAAACCCGCGCTCCTTCGGGACACCGGCGCGGGCGCAGCGGGCACGGTCCTCGGTCCACGTCTTCGGCAGATACAGCTCCCGATCCAGGAACGTCCGGCCCGTGGGTGTCGAGTACGTCAGGAAGACGCCGACCTGCGCGTTCTCGATCCGTCCCGCCGTGCCCGTGTACTGCCTGGCCACGCCCGCGGACCGGTCGCCTTTCTTCAAGAACCCGGTCTCATCGACGATCAGGATTCCGGCACGGTCGCCGAGGTGCTCGACCACGTAGGAGCGGAGATCGTCACGGACCAGGTCGGGATCCCAGTCCGTGGTCGACAACAGCCGCTGCATCGGATCCGGCGTCACCTGACCGGCGTGCTCCGACAGCGTCCACGAGTTCTTCCGCTCCTGCTCCGACAGCAGCCCTCGCACATACGCGACAGCGTTCCGGCGCGGCTCCGAACGAGCGAACCGCGGCCCGATCAGACCAGCGACCTCATCCAGCTCCGCCGCCCACTCCCGCACATCCGCCACAGCAATATCGTCACCCACCGCCAAGGGTTAACACGATCATCACCCACAACGGCGCTAACGCGCCGCACCACGCGAAATAAACGCGACTGTAGTACTAGGGCGTGTCTGACAAAGGTTGGTGTCACGATGAGGGGATGGAACCGTGGGCGGCTGGTCGAAGCGGTGTGGTGACACTGCCGAGTGGTCGTCTCGTACGTGGGCGCGGGCTGAGAGATGGACCGGTCGCTGACGGTGACGAACCGGATTTCGGGCTCTACCTCACGTCGCGTCTGCATCAGGAAAGCTGGCCGTCGCGGTGGATCGCATGGCCGGACTTCCGTCTGCCCAGAGAGCCGATCGACGCGATCGACGCGCTTCGGGAGGTCTACGATCGGTCTCTTACTGAGAGGGTCGAGGTAGCGTGTGGCGGCGGCATCGGGAGAACCGGGACAGCTCTCGCCCTCCTTGCTCGGTATGACGGCGTACCGGCCGACGAAGCCGTAGCCTGGGTCCGCGCTGTCTATCGCCGCAACGCGGTCGAGACACCCTGGCAGCGTCGATTCGTGCGTGAGGCTCGACTCGGGCATGTCTGACACAGGTTGGTGTGGTCGGCTGAGAGTCTGGGGTCGTGTCGCGGTTTCAGTTGCTCTCTGATGCTCAGTGGTCGTTGGTCGAGGGCATGATGCCGAAGCCGACGGGGCGTCCGGGGCGGAAGTTCTCGGACGCTCGGTCGATGTTGGAGGGCATCATCTACCGCTATCGGTGCGGGATCGCGTGGCGTGATCTGCCCGAGGTGTTCGGGCCTTGGCAGACGGTACGGACCTGGCATCACCGCCTCGCCACCGACGGGACCTGGGATGTGATCGTGTCGACGCTGATCGCGCAGGCCGACGCGGAAGGCTTGGTGGATTGGTCGGTGTCGGTGGATTCCACGATTGCTCGTGCGCATCAGCACGCGACCAACACCACGCGCCCCACAGGGGGCTGGATCGAATTACACGAATCCGTCCGTCGAGCCGCCTGATCACGGCATCGGCCGCTCCCGGGGCGGCTTGTCGACGAAGATCCACCAACTCGTTGACGGTAACGGGCTCCCGCTGGTCACCGTGATCACGCCCGGCCAGGCCGGTGATTCACCCATGCTGTTGCCGATGCTGGAGCAACTGCGCGTGACCCGCCCGGTCGGACGGCCTCGCACTCGGCCGGATGCGGTTCGGGGTGATAAGGCGTACTCGTCTCGCGCGATCCGGGCGCACCTGCGCGGTCGCAGGATCAAGGCTGTGATCCCGGAACCCCGTGACCAACAAGGACACCGTAAACGCCGCGGCTCACACGGGGGCCGTCCCGTCGGACTCGACTCCGACGACTACCGCGACCGCAACGTGATCGAGCGACGGTTCTGCCGCACCAAGCAATGGCGGGGGCTCGCGACCCGATACGACAAGTTGGCAGTCGTCTACCGCGCCGCCGTCCTCATCCACGCCGCCATCGCCTGGACCAAGACATTGTCAGACACGCCCTAGCCCCAGCGCCAGCCCGGAGACATCGTCTACCGACCGCTGGCCCCCGTCAACGGTTAGCGCGCGGATAGGAGCGCGCCGTTCGTTGCGATTTCGAATCAGGAGCCAGCGCGTCTCCCGAACGATTTCGCGAAGCGACTCCCGAGCGAGTATTGGGACGCTGCGGCTCGTCGCGAGGCGGACTCTTTCGGATCGGCGCCCTAAGAGATCGGCGTCCACTTCCTCAGCCACGTGTGGCTCTTTCAGGAGAAGACCTACCTGACCGATGATTTCGCGCTCACATCGGCAGACGTTCGCGCCCTCGTGAGCGAGCAGGCTAACCGTCAACGGCTCCAACTGGAGCGGGCGCCACGCCCTGCAGGCTATGACAGAGGAGCTCGATCGAAAGGTCCGCCGCGAGCCGATCCCGCAGGACGTCAAGCTCGCAGTGTGGCAGCGGGATCAAGGCCGGTGCATCGACTGCCATAGCCAGAAGGAGCTCGAACTGGACCACATCATTCCGCTTTCGTTGGGAGGAGCCAACACCATGCGGAACCTTCAGCTCTTGTGCGCCCCGTGCAACCGGAGAAAAGGAGCGACCCTGGGCTGAAGCAGAGGCAGCGACGCCCGTGATCGGTTCGCCGATAAACTTCAGCCAGGAGGCAGGATGCCGGTCGAGAGGTCAGCATGGCGGGCGGGCGACTCGGCCGCGTACACGCAGATGCGTGCAACAGCGAATGCCGTCGCTTCGCTGCTGCTCAGCACATCTGGACCAGCGCTCTCAGAAGCGCGCGATGTGCTTCAAGACGCACGTTCCGTCGACGGGTTCGATCGCGCTGCCGTGGATGCTGCACGGGAGCGATTTGACGAGCGCCTCACCGAACTGCGATCGGCCGATCGTGGCTGAGCTGTCACTCACCGACGAGCAGCAGCGTGACCTGCTCGAGCGCCGCATCTTGCCGGTCATCTTCGGGGACGCACACGCCTCGCCTGCTCCCACACTCACCGTGGTCACCGGTCAACCCGGCTCCGGATCACCTCGCGCAACGAGCCGAGTGCTATCTGACGCTCCCGACAGCGCAGTGATCAGTGCCGACACCCTGCAGGCGCTCCATCCGCGCTACCCGGACCTCGTTCGGTCACGCTCGCCGCGCGCACTGACGTTGCTGTCTGAACCAGCCGCGTATTGGGCTGCGCAGGCACTCACACACGCGCGTGAGACGGCTCGCTCGCTCATCGTGGAGACATCGATCAGCTCACCCTCTACGGCGCTGCGGCTGGCTGAGTCGTTCTCCCGCGGCGGCTTCGCCATCCGGGTAATCGTCGTAGCGACGCCGCGAGCGCAGAGTCTCCTCGCCGCTGCCTCAGGCCACCTCTTGGAGAGACGCGCGGGACGCACCAGCACTCCCCCAGCCCTCTCGGCGCATGACGAGTCGTGGAACGCGGTTAGGGCCCTTGTCGGCGGCCTGGAGGCCACTCCCGCGGTCGATCAGCTCAGCCTGTTCGATGACGCCGGGACGGTCTTGTTCGACGCAGCCCGGTCCGATGAACGCGCATTCGCGGGGGCAAGCCGAACGCTCATCGCGGCCCACTCGACTCCGATGACGAATGCGTCCGCGATGCGCTGGCTGTCCGAGCTCCGCGCAGCGACCGATTACGCGATCACTGCTGACTCACTAGACCGGTCAACCGTTGACGTGCTCCTTGAGCTGCAGGGAATCGCCGTGGAGGAGGTGCTCCCGCGGATTGTCCTGCCGCCGGAGTCCCTCGCCCGTGCCAACGCATCGGTTGCCATTGCTGAGCGAGCTGACCGGTTGCGCCGTGCCGCCGGGCCCACGTTGGTCGACGCGGCAGCACCGTCGATCACCGCGCCCGACGTTACGATCGGCCTTTCCCGCTGAACCTCACGCGCTCAGCCGGCCAGCGCCCGAAGCGCGTCGAGCCCGAGCCAGGTGGCGCCGATAGCTGCGATGGTGATGCACGCCGCGCCGGCGAGCGCGGCGGAACACGCCCGCCGCAGGTTTGCGCGGGTGACGGCACGGACTGTCACGATCACGGAGATCAGTCCGACCACGCTCACCGCGAGGATGATCACCTTTCCGGCATCCATCGTGAGAAATTTATCCATCATTCGGCGCACCGGGGCTGTTTCGAACGTGACTGCACTGGTGGCGTCTGCCTGGTACCCAGCCTCGAGAGCGACAGAGGCGGGCGGAGTGAAGGGGACCGTGGAATACCGGACTGAGCGCAGCGAGGGAGGATATGCCGCGAAAGCCCCTTCCGGAGCGCGTCGGCGGAGCCACGATGGCGGGCCAGGAAGACGCTCGCGCGCATCTGCTGCTCCTAACTTGTGAGATTGAGGATCGCGAGCATGAATGCCTGACGATCCGCGTCGGGATGGGTGATCACGTGCTCGACCTGCGCGCGCAGACCGCGGTTCCGGATGCGGTCGACGAGCGGGATCAGTGCGAGGCACCAGTCGATGTCTTCGGCGAGTGAGTAGCCGGGTTCGTGGTCCTCCCTGCCGGGGAAGTACGTGAAGGCGCTCAGGGCGACGCGGTAGATGACCGCCTCCGCCACGGCCCGGTCGAGCTGGATGGATTCGGTTGTGGTGTTCATCGCTGGAGTCCTGTCTGGTTGTGCTGGATGAGGTAGAGGTGGGGTGCGGCCGGGTCGACCGTTTGGACGGGGCGCGCATCACGCAGACGCAGGCGGTCGTTGACCTGGCGGCCGATGGCGTCGAGGCGGGCCTCCTCGGCCTCGCGCTGGGCACGCGGCCCCGGGTTGCGACGCTTCTCGAGGCGAGCGAGCTCGGCGTGAAGCCGTGCGAGTTCTTCGCCCTGCGTCGCGAGGTGGTATGCCGCGCGTGCCCGGCGGGAGTCTCGCTCCCATGCAGCCAGCAGTTCCGGAGGCGTCTCACCTTCGGTGCGGATGCGGCTCAGCTCCGCTTCACTCCGCGGCCGCGCGAAGAACGCGGCGGCCTCTGCCAGGTTGCGCCGCTTCGTTTGCGAAGCCACGGGATGCAGTCGGGACACCGGCATCCCCACCTCGGCTCGATACGTCGCGCTCGGAGGAAGCGCCGCCTCGACCTCGGCAGTTCGCGCCTTCTGCGCTGCATAGGACTCGCGGCGCTTGCGACGCGCCGTCTCCGGGTCGGCCCAGTACTTCTGCCGCCTGACCTCCGTCACCTCGACGCGGTTCGCCCGGTAGCGCTTGCGATTGGCAGCATTGAGCTCGTCGCGGTGCCCCGCCTCCCACCGTCGCCGGGCGTCGCGGCGCTGCGCACGATACCGCTCCGGGTCGGCCTGCTTGCGCTTCTCGCGCTGCTGCTTCTGGTACGCGCGCTGCTCGTCACGGTGGGCGGCGTAGTACGCGCGCGAATATGCCCGGCGCGCTTCACGCCGCGCTTCTTCCTGCTCACCGTTGAGCCGGCCGAGCTGCGCGCGCAACCGCGCGACGAGTGCTTCCGCCTGTGCGATGTCGTCGGCGAGGGGCTCGTCGGTCATCGCGACATCCCCGTCCCACTGCTGTGCAGCTCAGAGATCAGGTCCGGGCGGAACCCCGACCAATGGCGATCATCGTCGACCACCACGACCGGCGCGGATGCGTGCCCGAGGACGCGGGTGACGTAGACGAGGTACCGCGCGTTGGCCGGGTCGGTGAGGTCGATGTCGCGGTACGGGATGCCGGCGGCATCCATGCACATCCGGGTGAGCCGGCAGCCCTGACACTCTTCACCCGCGGAGAAGAGCACCACGCCTCTCATGGCACTCGCCTCCCACGAGGCGCCGGGGCGTCCGAGGTGCTCGAGCGCGTGGACGCGTCGAGCCACCGCTCGATGTCGGCCACCTTGTAGATGACGGAGCGACCCAGCTTCACGAACGCCGGCCCTCCCCCGTGCTGTCGCCACGCGCTGAGCCTGCTCACACACAGACCGAGCTGCTCGGCAAGCTCCTGGGGCGTCAGGAACGTGTGCTCGGGATCCTCCACGTGCAACTGAAGAACACTGACCATGATTCACCTCTCTCGTGTCATGTTCGGATTGGTTAGACACGAGTGAAGCACTATCTGCTACTCTTTACAAGAGGCGAATGTGAAAGCGCCGCGCGGTTAGGCAAACTAGGGAGGTGAAGGTCGACGTGAGAACACCCGATGGTCAGGACATCACCTGGCGCGACGCCGCACAGGCGGTCGGGTCCGCGCTGCGCATTGTCCCGACGTTCGTCGCGACGCGTTCGGATGACGCCGCCGGCGTCAGGACGTCGCTCACCGCGAGCTACCTCGAAGCGGAGGGCCGATACGTCACGCGCGAGGTGACCCACACGGCACTGCGCGACGACGTCGAGGTCAACTACCCGACGGTCGCGAAACTCGGCACCCAGGCGATCGTGCAGGCCGCCGCACCCCGCTGCATCTTTCTGACCTTGGATCGCGAGGATGATCCCCTCGCGACCTGGATCAGCGTCGATGCGCTCACCACCGCCAAAGGACGCATCCTGCCCCCAGCCGTCGCTGCCGAGGTCGTCAAGCGCGGCGTCAGCGAAGCACGAATGGATGCCATCGAGTTGCTCTACGGCACCGCCGCCCTCGCAGGGCTGCCGCCCGCGAAGCTGATCCAGGCCGAGCTCGGCATCCCGCACCGCACGGCATCCGCATGGATCATCGACGCCCGCGCCGCCGGGCGCCTCAAGGGCATGAACTTCCACGCCGGTCGACCGGCGGGTGGGTAGCGTCCAGTCCTACAAGACCAAGACCGGCAAGCGCTACCTGGTCCGCTACCGGAAGCCGGACGGGACCCACGGCGGCAAACGCGGCTTCATTCGCAAGCGCGACGCCGAGCTCTGGCTTGCGGAGATCGAGACCGCCCGTGTGAAGGGCGGGTTCGTCGACCCGCAGGCTGCGCGCATTAAGGTCGATGATCTCGGAGTCGCCTGGCTCGAGTCCAAGCGCCACTCGATGAAGCCGTCGTCGTTTGCTCCTGTGGAAACTGCCTGGCGGCTCCGGGTGCAGCCAAAGTGGGGAGCCTGGTCGGTTGCCGACATCCTGCACAGCGACGTGCGCGCCTGGGTCACCGACCTCAGCCAGGAGGTGGGTGCGACCGTCACCATCCGCACCTATGGTGTGCTCGCGAGCATCCTCGACGACGCCGTCTACGACGGGCGCATCGCCATCAACCCGGCGCGCAAAGGCCGCATCGCGCTCCCCCGCAAAACGAAGCGGCGCCACAGCTACCTGACCCACGCGCAGGTGCGCCGGCTGGCCGACGCTTCCGGAGTGCACCGGCTCCTGGTCCTCGTGCTCGCCTACACCGGCATCCGGTGGGGTGAGATGGCAGCCCTGCGCGTCGAAGACATCGACTTCGCCCGTGGACGGCTGCACATCTCACGGAACGCCGTCGAGGTCCACGGACAGTTCCACGTGGGCACGCCCAAGTCCCACGACTCCCGCGCCGTTCCCGTTCCACGCTTCATACTCGACGAGCTCGCCAACGCCGTCGCCGGCCAGCGCCGCGACGCGCTCATCTTTCCCGCGCCCGATGGCGGCTTCATGCGCCGCACCCGCGCGAGCGACGGATCCAAGTCGTGGTTCAAGACGGCGCTGCGCGAAGCGGCACTCCCCCTCATGACTCTGCACGACCTTCGCCACACCGCAGCCTCCCTCGCGGTGCAGTCGGGCGCCAACGTCAAGACCATCCAACGAATGCTCGGACACACCTCCGCCGCGATGACGCTCGACGTCTACTCCGACCTCTTCGACGACGACCTCGACAACGTCGCCACCGCGCTCGATCGCGCCGCGCACGCGTCGGCCACCGCGCCCACCCAGCTGCCACCTCCGAACGGCGGCGGGCTCGGGCTGTAGGCGCCAGTCTCGCCACGACATCCCGGCGCACCGAGCGCGTGCCCGACTGCCCGCTGCGCCTCGCCCCTCGCGGTGCCGGCATCGTGCGAAATCAGGGGACCAGCGGCGCCCGATCCGACGGCTTGCCGGCTGTCGTCCCGGCTGGCACTCCGGCGGCGATTCCGCGCGACTTTACCCATTTTTTACCCACGTGGGGTTTTTATGAGAAGCCTATGGCCCGAGATCCCAGTGTTTACAAGGGATCGCGGGCCATGACGGGTGGCGGAGACGGAGGGATTTGAACCCTCGGTCCCCGTAAGGGGACTCCACCTTA